>NZ_JBKBVU010000083.1:0-13316 GCF_046289365.1 Caldimonas sp.
ACCGGGCATGCCGGCGGCATCATCACCCTGGACATCGCTGAAGCCGACGATGCCCACCGCGAACGCGTGCGCCGCCAATTGCACGAGCCTTACCGCACCCTGCTGGGCCACCTGCGCCACGAGGTGGGCCACTACTACTGGGAGCGGCTGGTGGCCACCAGCGCCTGGCTGGAGGCGTTCCGCGCGCTTTTCGGCGACGAGCGGCGCGATTACGCCGCCGCCTTGCAGCAGCACTACGCCGAGGGTCCGCCCGCTGACTGGGCCCGCCGCCATGTCAGCGCCTATGCCAGCGCCCACCCCTGGGAGGACTGGGCCGAGACCTGGGCGCACTACCTGCACATGGTGGACACGCTGGACACGGCCCTGAGTTTCGGGCTGGAGGCCGACGACCTCGAAACCGGCTACGAGCCCTTCACCCCGGACTGCCTGTACCGCCCGCAGGACCCCGACGCCGCACGCTTCTTGTCCGTGGTGAACGCCTGGACCGAACTGACCGGCGTTCTCAACGAGCTCTCGCGCAGCATGGGCCAGCCCGACTTCTACCCCTTCGTGCTGTCCCGCGCGGCCGTGGCCAAGCTGCAGTTCGTGCACCTCGTGGTGACGCAGGCGGCAGCCGAGGCCGCCGCTTGTGGTTCAGCCGGGTAGCACACGGGTGGCCTTGAAGCCCAGGGCCTTGCCCTTGCGGGCGCGCCGGCCCATGTGCTCGGACAGGGCGGCGCCGCGATAGTCCTCGTCCTTGGCCTTGCCGCCGCGTCCCGTGCCCAGCACCTTCAAGGCCCCGGCGAAGGCCGCCACCGACACCAGCGGGTCCTTGGCATCCACGTCCATCAGCGTGAGCCCGCGACCGCCCTTCGGTTGCAGCTTCAGCTCGTTGAGCGGGAACACCAGCAGCCGCGCGCTCAACGACAGGCAGGCCACCTGGTCGGCCCCGGGGGCCACCGGCGCGGGCGGCAGCAGGCGCGCGCCCTCATCGAGGTCGAGGAAACTCTTGCCTGCCTTCTGGCGCGACACCATGTCGCCGATGCGCGCCAGCAGTCCGTAACCGGCCGTGCTGGCCAGCAACAGCGTCGCATCCGGCGCTCCGGCCGCGTAGTGGGCCGGCTGGGTGCCCGGCTCGAGCTCGATCATCGTCGTCACCGGCTGCCCGTCGCCCCGTGCTCCGGGCAGGGCACTGACCGGCACGGTGTAGACGCGGCCGTTGCTGCCGAAGACCAGCAGCGTATCGACCGTGCGGCACTCGAAGGTGCCGTACAGGCCGTCGCCGGCCTTGAAGGCAAAGCTCGCCGGGTCGTGGCCGTGGCCCTGGCGGGCGCGCACCCAGCCTTTCTGACTGACCACCACCGTGACCGGCTCGTCGATCACCTTGACCTCGGCCACCGCCTTCTTTTCTTCCTGGATCAGGGTGCGACGTTCGTCACCGTACTGCTTCGCATCGGCTTCGATCTCCTTGACCACGGTGCGCCTGAGCGCGGCCGGACTGCCGAGGATGTCTTCGAGCCGGGCCTGCTCGCCGCGCAACTCCTTCAACTCCTGCTCGATCCTGATCGCCTCCAGGCGTGCCAACTGGCGCAGCCGGATTTCGAGGATGTCCTCGGCCTGACGCTCGCTCAAGGCAAAGCGCTCGATCAGCGCCGGCTTGGGGTCGTCGGCGTTGCGGATGATGCGGATCACCTCGTCGATGTTCAGCAGCACGAGCTGCCGCCCCTCCAGCACATGGATGCGGTCGAGCACCTTGCCGAGACGGTGGCGCGTGCGACGCTCCACCGTCGCCAGGCGAAAACCGATCCATTCGGTCAGCACCTGGCGCAAGGACTTCTGCGTGGGCCGGCCGTCGCTGCCCACCATCGTCAGGTTGACCGGCACCGAGCTCTCCAGGCTCGTGTGAGCCAGCAGGGTGGTCACGAGCTCGCGCTGGTCGATGCGGCTGGTCTTGGGCTCGAACACCAGGCGCACCGGCGCATCCTTGCTCGATTCGTCGCGCACGGCATCGAGCACCGACAGCACGGCGGCCTTGAGCTGGAGCTGCTCGGTGGTCAGCGCCTTCTTGCCGGCCTTGATCTTGGGGTTGGTCAGCTCCTCGATCTCCTCCAGCACTTTCTGAGCACTGGTGCCGGGGGGCAGCTCGGTCACCACCAGTTGCCACTGGCCGCGAGCCAAATCCTCGATCTTCCAGCGCGCCCTCACCTTGAGGCTGCCGCGCCCGCTGGCATAGGCCTCGCGGATGTCGGCCGCGCTGCTGATCACCTGGGCGCCGCCGGGGAAATCGGGGCCCGGCAGCAGGGCGTAGAGCTCGTCGTCGGAAAGCTCCTCGTTGCGGATCAGCGCCACCGCGGCCGCCGCCACCTCGCGCAAGTTGTGCGAGGGGATCTCAGTGGCCAGGCCCACCGCAATGCCGCTGGCACCGTTGAGCAGCACGAAAGGCAATCGCGCGGGCAACTGGCGCGGCTCCTGGGTGGAGCCGTCATAGTTCGGGACGAAGTCGACCGTGCCCTCGTCGATCTCGTCGAGCAGCAGCCGCGTGATCGGTGCCAGGCGCGCCTCGGTGTAGCGCATGGCCGCAGCACCATCGCCATCGCGCGATCCGAAGTTGCCTTGGCCGTCGATCAGGGGGTAGCGCTGACTGAAGTCCTGCGCCATGCGCACCAGCGCGTCGTAGGCCGCCGTGTCGCCATGGGGGTGGTAGCGGCCCAGCACATCACCCACGACGCGGGCGCTCTTGACGGGTTTGGCCCCAGCGCTGCCGGTGAAGCTCAGTCCCATGCGCTCCATCGCATACAGGATGCGGCGCTGCACGGGCTTGAGCCCGTCGCACACATCCGGCAGGGCCCGGCCCTTGACCACGCTCAGCGCGTATTCCAGGTAGGCGCGTTCGGCATAGCGGGCTAGGGTCAGGCTGTCCTCGCCTTGGCCGCCCATCGAAAAATCCATCGTCGTCTGGTCCATCATGGCGTGCTTGGTGCCGCGCTCAGTCGGCGGATTCCTGGCCGGTTTCCACGCGGGCGCGGTACTCGTCTTCCAGCATCGACATCACGATGAGCGATTCGTAGCCGTGGTCGGTGAGCACGCTCTCGCGCAGCCGGCCTTCCTCCACGAAGCCCTCGGTGTCGTACAGCGCCTTGGCGCGGGTGTTGTGGGGCCGCACATCGAGCCAGAAACGATGAGCGCCCAAATCGTTGAAGGCGATGCGCTTGAGCAGGCGCAGGCAGGCGCGCCCCAGGCCCTGCCCCTTGGGCTGGATCACCATGCGCTTGAGCTCGATCGAGCGGTGCCGGTTGCGGCAGCCCACCAGGATCACGAAACCCACAGGCCCGGGCGAATCGCCGGCTTCCACGATGAAATGGCGGAAGTCCGGAAACCGCACTGCCGCCTCGTGCTGCGTGCGGTCCCAGGGGGTGATGGTCGGCCGGTTGACCGGGTCGTTCTCCATCGCCACGACCCCGTCCAGGTCGTCGATCAAGGTGGGCCGCAGGCGGACCCGGGTGTTGCCGAGCATCGTTGGCCCTTCAGATGTCGATGTCCACGGCGTCGCCGTGCAGTTCCATCAGGTCGCGGCGGGCCTGTGCCTCGCCCTTGCCCATGAGCTTGTTCATGAGCTGCTCGGTGTCGGCAAAGCCCAGGTCGCCATAGGCCACCCGCAGCAAGCGCCGCGTGTCCGGGTTGAGCGTGGTCTCCCACAATTGCTCGGCGCTCATCTCGCCCAGGCCCTTGAAGCGGCTGATGGACCAGGCCCCTTCGCGGCAGCCCTCCTTGCGCAGCTTGTCCAGGATGGCGGCGAGTTCACCCTCATCGAGCGCATAGAGCTTGGCCGCGGGCTTCTTGCCGCGCGCCGGGGCGTCCACGCGGAACAGCGGCGGCCTGGCCACGTACACATGGCCGCGCTCGATCAGCTTGGGGAAATGGCGGAAAAAGAGCGTGAGCAACAGCACCTGGATGTGGGCGCCGTCGACGTCGGCATCCGACAGGATGCAAATCTTGCCGTAGCGCAGGCCGGACAAATCGGGCTCGTCCGCCGGCCCATGAGGGTCCACACCGATCGCCACGGCGATGTCGTGGATCTCGTTGTTCTTGAACAGCAGATCGCGCTCGACCTCCCAGGCATTGAGCACCTTGCCGCGCAGCGGCAAGATGGCCTGGGTCTCCTTGTCGCGGCCCATCTTGGCGCTGCCGCCTGCCGAGTCACCTTCGACCAGGAAGACTTCGTTGACCGACAGGTCGCGGCTTTCGCAATCGGTGAGCTTGCCCGGCAGCACAGCCACGCCCGAGCCCTTCTTCTTCTCGACCTTCTGCCCGGCGCGCTGGCGCGCCTGGGCCTGCCGGATCACCAGCTCGGCCAGCTTGCGGCCCTGGTCCACGTGCTGGTTCAACCACAGCTCCAGCGCCGGCTTCACGTAGGTGGACACCAGGCGCAGCGCATCGCGGCTGTTCAGCCGCTCCTTGGTCTGGCCCTGGAACTGCGGGTCGAGCACCTTGGCGCTGAGCACGAAGCTCGCCCGCGAGAACACATCCTCGGGCATCAGCTTCACCCCCTTGGGCAAGAGGCTGTGCAGCTCGATGAAGCCCTTGACCGCGCCGAACAGGCCGTCCTTCAGGCCCGCCTCGTGCGTGCCCCCGGCCACCGTGGGGATGAGGTTGACATAACTCTCTCGCACGGGCGCGCCGTCTTCGGTGAAGGCCACGCACCAGGCGGCGCCCTCGCCTTCGGCGAAGTTCTCGGTCTCGCCCTCCTCGGCGTAGTGCTCACCCTCGAACAGCGAGATCACCGGGTCGCTCGGCAGCGTCTGCAACAAGTAGTCGCGCAGCCCGCCCTTGTACAGCCAGGTCTGGGTCTCGCCGGTTTTCTCATAGGTGAGAGTGACCGTGACCCCCGGCATCAGCACGGCCTTGCTGCGCAGCAGGTGCACCAGCTCCTGCCTGGGCAGCTCGGCGCTCTCGAAGTATGTCGCATCCGGCCAGGCGCGCACCGTGGTGCCCTGGCGACGCGAGCCGGGCTCGGCCTTGCGCACGGCCAGCGGCTCGATCACCTCGCCGCCGCTGAAGGCCAGGCTCGCCACCTGCCCGTCCCGCCAGACCTGCACCTGCAACCGCCTGGACAGCGCGTTGGTCACGCTCACGCCCACGCCGTGCAGGCCGCCCGAAAAGCTGTAGGCCCCGCCCGAGCCCTTGTCGAACTTGCCACCGGCATGCAGCCGCGTGAAGACGATCTCGACCACCGGCACTTTTTCCTCCGGGTGCAGCCCGAAGGGAATGCCACGGCCGTCGTCCTCGACACTGACCGAGCCGTCGGTGTGCACGGTGACCGCAATGCGCCGCCCGAAGCCGGCCAGCGCCTCGTCGGCAGCGTTGTCGATGACTTCCTGGATGATGTGCAGCGGGTTGTCGGTGCGCGTGTACATGCCCGGACGCTGCTTGACGGGCTCCAGCCCCTTGAGCACCCGGATCGACGCCTCGCCGTAGGAGTTCTGCGGTTTGCTAGCCATGGCGGCGGATTCTAGGCCGTGCCCACCACCTCCTCGACAACTGAATTCCAACTGAACGCGACCGTCGCGGCGCCAGCAGACCCGCCGGCGCTTGGCTACAGTTCACCCATGACCTCCGCCCCCGCTCCCAAGCTGTCCATGACGCAGGTGCTGATCTGCGGCGCCCTCATCGTCACGCTGTCCATGGGCATCCGCCACGGTTTCGGTCTGTGGCTGCAACCCATCACGATGGAGCGGGGCTGGACCCGCGAGACCTTCGCGTTTGCAATCGCGATCCAGAACCTGATGTGGGGCGCCACCGGCCCCTTCGCCGGCATGCTGGCCGACCGCTTCGGCGCCTTCCGCGTGTTGCTGGCCGGCGCCGTGCTGTATGCGCTGGGCCTGGTGCTGATGGGCCTGGCCACCTCGGGCCTGGCCTTCACCGGCAGCGCTGGCCTGCTGCTGGGCATGGCGCAGGCAGGCACCACCTATGCGGTCATCTATGGCGTGATCGGTCGCAATGTGGCCCCCGACAAGCGCTCCTGGGCCATGGGCGTGGCCGCTGCGGCCGGCTCCTTTGGCCAGTTCCTGATGGTGCCGGTGGAAAACTGGCTGATCGGCAGCTTCGGCTGGCAGAACGCCCTCTTCATCCTGGGCTGCCTGGCCCTGGCGATCATGCCGCTGGCCCTCGGCCTGAAGGAACCCAAGGCCACCGGGCCGGCGATGGGCTTGCAACAGAGCATCGGCCAGGCCCTGCGGGAGGCCTTCGGCTACCGCAGCTTCCAGTTGCTGATGGCCGGCTACTTCGTCTGCGGCTTCCAGGTGGTCTTCATCGGCGTGCACATGCCCAGCTACCTCAAGGACCAGGGCCTGTCGCCCGAGGTGGCCACCTATGCGCTGGCGTTGATCGGCCTGTTCAACGTCTTTGGCACCTATGCGGCCGGCAGCCTGGGCCAGCGCCTGGCCAAGCGCCACATCCTGGCGGCGATCTACTTCCTGCGGTCGGTGGCCATCGTGGCCTTCCTGTGGGCCCCGCTCACGCCGACGAGCGTCTACGTCTTCTCGGCCGTGATGGGCCTGCTGTGGCTGTCCACCGTCCCGCCCACCAATGCCGTGGTGGCCCAGATCTTCGGCGTGCAGTACCTGTCGATGCTGGGCGGTTTCGTCTTTTTCAGCCACCAGATCGGCTCCTTCCTCGGCGTGTGGCTGGGGGGCCTGCTCTACGACAGCACCGGCAGCTACGACGTCGTCTGGTGGATTGCCGTGGCCCTGGGCGTGTTTGCGGCCCTGGTCAACCTGCCGGTGCGGGAAACCGCCATCCAACGGGCCGCCCCGGCTGCGGCATGATCGCGCCATGAACCCGAAGCGCCCTTTGCGCCTGTTCCAGGCCCTGGCCTGGACGGTCGGCGTGCTCGTGCTGCTGGCGGTCTTTGCCTGGTATGCCCAGCCGGCCATGGTCGTCGAGCTGGCCAACCAGCTCTGGAATTGTTTCTAAGCTTCCCATGCAGGTGATCGAACAGCGCCGCCGCGAGGTGGTGATGACAGCCCCAGGCCGGCTCGGGCGTTGGTTGAAGCTGCTGGCCCCGGCCCTCGTCGACCGCATGGCCCTGGCGGCGCTGAGCCGTCAGGCGAGGCCACGATGAGCGAGCCGATGACACACGGACACGAGGCCCCGACAGCCTGGGTGCAGCGCTGGGCCTGTCTGATCCCGGCCGGTGGCGCGGTGCTCGACGTGGCCTGTGGCGCAGGGCGTCACCTGCGCTGGCTCGCCGCCCAGGGCCACCGGGTCACCGGCGTTGACCGCGACGCGCAGGCCGTCGAGCCGCTGCGGTCGCTCGGCGAGATCGTCGTGGCCGACATCGAGAACGGCCCCTGGCCCTTCGAAGGCCGGCGCTTCGAGGCCGTGGTGGTCACGAACTACCTCTGGCGTCCTTTGCTGCCCACCCTGATCGAGACCATAGCCCCCGGCGGCGTGCTGATCTACGAGACCTTCGCGCTGGGCCACGAGACGGTGGGCCGGCCGCGCAACCCGGCCTTTTTGCTGCGCCCGGGAGAACTGCTGGACGCCGCCCGCCCCGCCTTGCGGGTGGTGGCCTACGAGGACGGCTGGCTCGAGGCCCCCGAGCGCTTCGTGCAGCGCCTGGCGGCCGTGCGCGAGACCGGGCCCCAACCGGCACGGCACCGCCTGGCCTGACCCTGCAGCCGGCTGCGACCGCGTGGGTAGAATCGAGAGATTCAGAGGATGTCCCGCATGAAACCCATCACCGGCAGCATCGTGGCCCTGGTCACGCCCATGCACGACGACGGCAGCGTCGACTACGACGGCCTGCGCAAGCTCATCGACTGGCACATCGCCGAAGGCACCGACTGCATCGGCGTGGTCGGCACGACGGGTGAATCCCCCACCGTCACCGTCGACGAGCAGGCCGAGATCATCCGCGTGGCCGTCGAGCACGCCAAGGGCCGCGTGCCCATCATGGCCGGCGCAGGTGCCAACTCCACGCGCGAGGCCATCGAGCTGTCGAAGTTCGCCCAGCAGGCCGGGGCCGACTGCACACTGCAGGTGGTGCCTTACTACAACAAGCCCACCCAGGAAGGCATCTACCGCCACTTCAGGACGATCGCCGAGGCGGTGGACATCCCGATGGTGCTGTACAACGTGCCCGGCCGCACGGTGGCCGACATGCAGCATGAAACCGTGCTGCGCCTGGCCCAGGTGCCCGGCATCATCGGCATCAAGGAAGCCACGGGCCACATCGACCGCGCCGCCTGGCTGATCAAGCAGGCGCCCCGGGGCTTTTCGATCTACTCGGGCGACGACCCGACGGCCGTGGCCCTGATGCTGCTCGGAGGCCATGGCAACGTCAGCGTCACCGCCAACGTCGCCCCCCGGGCCATGCACGAACTGTGCATGGCGGCCATCGCTGGCGATGCGCGCCGGGCCGCCGAGATCCACCTGCGGCTGCTGTCGCTGCACAAGCTGCTCTTCGTCGAGCCCAATCCCATTCCGGTGAAGTGGGCCCTGCAGCGCATGGGCCTCATCGGCGGGGCGTTGCGCCTGCCGCTCACCCCTCTGGGTGAAGCCCAGCGCGGCGCCGTGGAACAAGCCCTGCGCGAAGCAGGTCTGATCTGAGCCGGCCGCCTGCGCCGGCCTTTCCCTTCCGGCCGCCCGTGCGGCGACCGGTCGCTACGAGGTAACGGAGAACGTCTTTGCAGAAACTGCCCCTGACCCGGCCGATCGTGGCCGCCTGCGCCTTGGCCCTGGCGGGCTGCTCGTCGGTGTCCAATGTCCTGTCGGGTGACAAGGTCGACTACCGCAGCGGCAGCACCCTGCGTGAAAGCACGCTGGACGTGCCCCCTGACCTGACCCAGCTTTCGCGGGACTCCCGCTATGCCCCTGCGGGCGGCAGCGTCAGCGCGGCCAGCTACCAGGGCGCCCGCCCGTCGGCCAGCACGGCTGCGACGGTGGCCCCTGCCCAGCTCGGCCAGGCCCGCATCGAGCGCGCCGGCAACCAACGCTGGCTGGTGGTGGACCTGCCCCCCGAGCAGGTGTGGCCCAAGCTGCGCAGCTTCTGGCAGGAGCTGGGCCTGACGCTCACGCTGGACTCGCCCGAGGCCGGGGTGATGGAAACCGAATGGGCCGAAAACCGCGCCAAGCTGCCCCAGGACATCATTCGCCGCACGCTCGGCCGGGTGCTCGACTCCCTGTACTCCACGGGCGAGGTGGACCGCTACCGCACCCGCGTCGAACGCACCCCGCAAGGCAGCGAGATCTACATCAGCCATCGCGGCATGGAAGAGGTCTACGTCGACCAGCGGCAGGAAACCACACGCTGGCAGCCTCGGCCCTCCGACCCCGAGATGGAAGCTGTGATGCTCACCCGGCTGCTCACCCACCTGGGCAAGTCACGCGAGCAGGCCCAGGTGATCGCCGGGCAGGCCCGTGACCTGCCGGCACGCGCCCGCGTGGTCGAGCAGGCCGGCACCGTGGGCGTGCAGATCGACGACGGTTTCGACCGGGCTTGGCGCCGTGTGGGCCTGTCGCTGGACCGCAGCGGCTTCACGGTCGAGGACCGCGACCGCGCCCGCGGCCTGTATTTCGTGCGCTACGTGCCACCCCGTCCGCCCCAGCCCGAACCGGGCCTGCTGGGACGGGTCTTCGGGCGCGGCAGCAACGAGGCTCCCCCACCCCAGCGCTACCGCATCGCCCTGCAGTCCGAAGGCGAGCGCAGCCTCGTGCTCGTGCAAAACGAGCGCGGCGAACCCGACAAGGGCGAGGCGGCCCGCCGCATCGTGAATCTGCTCGCCGAAGACCTCCGGTAAGTGTCGGCTGAAAAACCCTTGAAACATTTGTGACCCATCTATTCAAGGGTCCAGACATTCAACCTGCCGACGCTTTTCACGAGCCCAGCAAAAAGGCCGCCCGAAGGCGGCCTTTTTGCTGGGTCGAAGCCGGGAGACGCTTACTGCGAAGCCGCCGGCGAAGCAGCGTCGGCGGCAGGCGCAGCGGCCTCGGAGGCGGCGCCAGCCACCGGGGAAGCGGCTTCGGCGGGCGCCGGGGCCGGAGCGGGGGCCGGAGCGGCGGCAGGGGCTTCGGCGGCCGGGGCCGGCTCTTCCTTCTTGCCGCAGGCGGCCAGGGCCAGGGCGGCGACGATGGAAGCCAACACGAGCGACTTGTTCATTGCGTTTTCCTCGAACTGTTCAAACCGGATGGAGAATGATCTGGATCGGTTGCGGCCGGCGGGTTTCAATCTGTAAATTGCACGAGGCCATTTCCCGAAGCCCGCCGGGGTGATAGAGCAAACCGGCGCGGATTATATAGGGTTTGCACTTAATCACAATCCCAGGGTGGTGACCGGGAAGTCGGGCACTGCCCGCTGGGCCCATTCGCGCACCCGGTCGTGCATCAGGAGCAGATCGGCCGTGGCCGTGTCCACGAAACCGCGGTAGCGCCGGGGATCGACCAGACGCACCGCCTGCAGGCCCGGCGCGAACCAGAAGCACGGCATCTGCGAGGGCTCGACGTCGTGCAGCGCCAGGCACTCCACCACATGCCCCCAGTCGCGCCGCCAGGCCACCCAGCGTGCATGGCGTCGCGGCACCTCGTCGAAGCGACAGGCCAGCAAGGTCAGTCGCCGGTGGGCATAGGCCCAGCGCGTGAGGGCCTGCACGACCGCCGGCTCGCCCAGCGGCCAGTCCGCATAGTCCACATCGCACAACCAGATTTCGCGGCAGCCCACCTCGGCCGCCCGCTCGAAGGCCTGCACGATCGCCCGGTGGAAGTCGGCGCGGCTCGTGATGGGCGGTGGGGGCGTACCGTTGTCGATGGCGTCCATGGGGTCTGGCTCCTCGGGTCAGGTGGAGGCCGGAGCAAGCGGGTGCAGCCAACCGTCCTCGGCCCACTGCAAGAGCAGCTCCCGCGCGGCGTCGCTGGCCGAGCGCCAGGCGGCGGCGTCCAGTTCGCGGCGGTCGGCCAGCCGACGCATCAGCCGGGCGTCCGGTCCGGCGGCACGGAAGGCCTCACCATTGATGAAGACATGGTGCGTGTCATACATCATTCGCGTACGCCGGTCCAGCCGCAGGCCGTGCGAGAGGTCGCAGGCTCGCCCCGGCTCGAACCACACGCCGCGCTTGGGTTCGCTCAGGTACTCGCCCAGCGCGCACTGCAGGGCCCGGCGGTCCTGCAACAGCGACTGTACGGCCTGCAGCGCGAAGTCCTGCAGGGCCTGCGGCATCCGGGCCGGCGTGGCGGTGGCTGGCTGTCGCGGGTCGCGATAGAGCGGGCTGTCTTCATCGGTCTCGCGGGCCTCGAGTTCGCGCACGAGCACCTCGCGCAGCAGCTCCTCGCGGCGCGGAGCGCGAAAGCCGATCGAGGCCGTCATGCACTCGCCCTCGGCCACGCCGTCGTGCGCCCAGCGCGGCGGCAGGTAGAGCATGTCGCCCGGCTCCAGCACATGCTCCTCCTCGGCGCGGAAGTGGGCCAGGATCTTCAGCGGCACGCCCTGGAGCAAGCGGTCGTCGTCGAGACGGCCGATGCGCCAACGCCTGCGCCCGTGCACCTGCAGCAGGAAGACATCGTAGGAGTCGAAATGCGGGCCCACACCGCCGCCGTCGCTGGCATAGGAAATCATCAGATCGTCCAGGCGCGCATCGGGCACGAAGCGGAAGGCCTGCAGCAGCCGGTGCGCGCCCTCGTGATGCAGATCCACGCCTTGCACCAGCAGCGTCCAGCCGGGACGCGACAGCGGCGGCAGGGCCCGGCGCGGCAGCGCCCCATGGCGAAGCTGCCAGCCGCGCTCGGTCCGGCGGATCAGGCGGGACTCGACGTCCTCACGCGAGGCCAGCGCAAAGAGCTGGTCGCGCGTGGGCAGCTCGGGCAGGCAGCGCCAGGCTTGGCGCACGAGCAAGGGGCGTTTGTGCCAATGACGGCGCATGAAGGTCTCGGGGCTGAGGCCGCCGAGCAGGGTGAGGGGGCGTGAGATCTGCATGGCCGCCATTGTGCGATCATTGAGTATGCGCATCACCTCTCCCTGTGTCGTCAGCCTCACCTGGCGACTCGAAGACACCCTGGGTCACCTCATCGACGAGCTGGCCGAGCCCGTCGAATTCTTTTATGGCGGCGACGATCTGCTGGCCAAGGTCGAGGAGGTGCTCGAGGGGCAGGAAACGGGCTTCGAGGCCCGGCTCCACCTGGAACCCGAGCACGCCTTCGGTGACTACGATCCCTCGCTGGTCTTCTTCGAGGATCGCAAGATCTTCTCCGAGCACATCGAACCGGGCATGCAGTTCGACGGCCTGCCCGAAGGCATCACCACCCGTGACATGCCCGCCGACCGCATCTACACGGTCACCGAGGTCTATGACAGCCATGTGGTGCTGGACGGCAACCATCCCTTGGCCGGTATCGCGCTGCGCCTGGCGCTGAAGGTGCGCGACGTGCGCGAGGCCACCGAGGAGGAGATCGAGAACGGCAGCGTGGGCCAGCCGGTGCTCAGCGTGATGGCCACGGCGCCCAGCGGTTCACAGCTCCATTGACCCCCCATCGGACCGTTGGACGCGCTCGAAGCGGGCCGTCAACGCTGGCCGGTCGAGCCGAAGCCGCCCTCGCCGCGGTGCGAGGCCTCGAAGTCCTCGACGCACTCGAAGCGGGCCTGCACCACCGGCACGATGACCAGTTGCGCGATGCGCTCCATCGGCTGCACCGTGAAGGTCTCGTGACCGCGATTCCAGCAGCTCACCATGAGCTGGCCCTGGTAGTCCGAATCGATCAGCCCGACCAGGTTGCCCAGCACGATGCCGTGTTTGTGACCCAGGCCGGAGCGCGGCAGGATCAGCGCGGCCAGGCCGGCATCACCGATGTGGATGGCCAGCCCGGTGGGAATGAGCCGGGTCTGGCCCGGCTCGAGCACCAGCGGTGCGTCCAGACAGGCGCGCAGGTCCAGGCCGGCACTGCCGGGCGTGGCATACGTGGGCAGGTGCTCGGCCATGCGGGGGTCGAGCACTTTCAGGGCGATCGTCGTCATCGGCGGGTCGGGGGCAGGCGTTGGGCGATCTCGCGCACCAGCAGGCGCGCCAGCAGGAGCTTGTCGGCGCGGCCGCCGTCCTCGGGCAAGGCGCGCTCGCCTTGCTCGTCTACCAGCAGCAAGGCGTTGTCGTCGCGGCCGAAGGCGGTCGGGCCGAGATTGGCCACGAGCAGCGGCACCGCCTTGCGCTCGCGTTTGCTGCGGGCGTGCTCGGCCAGTTTTTCGCTCTCGGCCGCAAAGCCCACGCAGTAGGGGGGCTCGGGCAGGCGCGCCACGCTGGCCAGGATGTCGGGGTTCTCGACGAAGTTCAGCGCCGGGCACTGGCCCGAGCCGTCCT
>NZ_JBKBVU010000309.1:0-2435 GCF_046289365.1 Caldimonas sp.
CCGCTGCTGCAGCAACGGCTGCACACCGCGTGGGTGCAGTGGTTGCTGCAACTGCAGCATCAGGCACCGCCGCTGCCACCGACGCTGACGAACGACCTGGCCGACATCGTGCGTGACGAGGTGCTGCGCCACCTAGCAGGCCGTTGAAAAACGTCGCGAGGATGGCCAGATGCAAGGCGCACGGGGCACAGCGACCCTATAATCATCCCGGACATGACAGCTACGGAGAAATCTCTTGTTCACCGAACTGCTCGCCCCATCGACGGAGGATCGCCGCCAGTTGCACGTGGCCGTGCTGCGTGGGCCGCTGGCCCCGGGCGTCGGGTCGGCCGGTGGCGAGTTCGATTCCTGGAACGCCTGGGAGCGCAGCGGGGCGCAGGCCTTGGCCTTTTACCTGACCGGTTGGGACGATGCGACGCTGCGGGCGATGGTCGCACGCATCCGCGCCTCGCAGTGGTGGGACCGTCCCGTGTGGGCCGAGGAGGCCGGCGCGCGGGCCGCCTGGCTGGACGGGGTAGGAAGCATCGAGCAGGCCCGCCAGGCTGGGGAGCGCGCGCTGGCCGTGCGCCGCAGCCTGAATCTCGACCCGCAGGCCCTGCATTTCGACGAGCGAGTGTTGTACTTCCTGGTCCAGCGCGACGGGGCCGAGCTGCTGCCTGTGCGCGACCGTCACCTTGCTTCGCTGTATCACTATCCCGTGCTGGACATGCTGGCGCGCGAGGGCGAGGATCCCATGGTCGCGAGGGTGGCGCTCGTGCGCCGAGGCCTGTTGGAGCCTTCGCGGCTGATCGATCGCACGCGTCATTGCCGCTCTTGCGGTAGCGCCCATCTGCACTATCTCGATGTCTGCCCGCATTGCAGCAGCATCGAGATCCGCAAGTCGCCTTCCCTGCACTGTTTCACCTGTGGCCATGTCGCGCCCGAGGCCGACTTCCGCGGGGAGTCCGGGCTGAGCTGCCCGAAGTGCGCGGCCCGTCTGCGCCACATCGGCGTGGACTACGACCGCCCGCTGACGCAACTGGCCTGCGCAAGTTGCCGCCATGTCTTCGTCGAATCGGCCGTGCAAGCGCGCTGTCTGGACTGCAACGCCACGGCCGAGCCCAGCGAGCTGGACGTGCACGAGATCAGCGCCCTGCGGCTGAGTGCCCAAGGCCGCGCCGCGCTGCGTGCCGGGCAGGTCCAGGAATCGATGGCGGCCCTCGACAGCGCCAACTACGTGGTGCCGACGGAGTTCCGCCAGCTCGTGAACTGGGCCCTGGCCGCCCGGTCGCGGCATGCGCAGATGCAGTTCGGCCTGATGATGGTGGAGTTCCTGAATGCGGCCGAATTCGTCGAGCGCCACGGCGCGGCGCGGGCTTACCTGATGCTCGATGAATTCGCCCGCCGTCTGCACGAGCTGCTGCGCGCCTCGGATGTGACCACACGCACGGCGGAGGAGCGGCTGTGGTTCTTCCTGCCTTTTTCGCAGGCCGCTGGGCTGGCCGCGCGTGTGCAGCATCTGCTGGACCAGCGGGCCCGTGCCGAGGGCGGTGTGGGCCTGCGCGCGCGCATCACCTGCCTGGCCGTGCCCGAGGACTTGCGCGCCGGCGACGACTGCGACCGCCTGATGCAGCGACTGGCCGAAGCCTGAGCATGTGGGAGCAAGCGGTTCATGCTTTCGGTACGCTCGTCCTGTCCACCAGTGAACAGGGCTGGCTGGAGATCGCCCTCAAATTCTTCCCCTTCGTGCTGCTGCTGGAGCTGCCGCTGTACGTCCTCGTGATGGCCGGCATCGTGCGTTTCGGCCTGCGCGAGCACCGACCCGACCGGCAGCGCGAACGCTATCCCAGGGTGTCCTGTCTGGTCACCTGCTATGCCGAAGGCGAGGATGTGCGCAAGACCATCCACAGCCTGGCTCAGCAGGACTATCCCGGATTCATCGAGATCGTCGTGATGGTGGACGGGGCCGTGCAGAACCGGGCCACGCTGGAGGCGGCCCGGCGCGCCCAGGATCTGGTCGCCGGCTTGCCGAGGCGGCAGCTCATCGTGCTGCCCAAGTGGCAGCGCGGCGGGCGGGTGTCCTCACTCAACGCGGGATTGCAGATCGCCACCGGCGAGGTGGTGATGGCGCTGGACGGCGACACCTCGTTCGACAACGACATGGTGCGCCACGCCACGCGACACTTCGACGACCCGCGCGTGGTGGGCGTGGCCGGCTGCCTGCGTGTGCGCAACGCCGGCCGATCGATGGTGACACGCCTGCAGGCGCTGGAGTACATGCTGTCCATCGGGGCGGGCAAGACCGGGCTGTCGGAGTTCAACCTCGTCAACAACATCTCGGGCGCCTTTGGCGTGTTCCGCACCGCCTTCATCCGCAACCTGGGCGGCTGGGATGCCGGCACCGCCGAGGACTTGGACATCACGCTGCGCATCAAGCAGTACTTCGGCCGCCACCC
>NZ_JBKBVU010000084.1:0-13171 GCF_046289365.1 Caldimonas sp.
GTGCTGCCCAGCCGCAGCGCCTGGCCCTGCGGCTGGGCACGCCGGTGCGCTCGCTGAAGAACCTGGGCGGCGCGGTCGAGCTGGACGCCGACATTGCCGAGCGCTTTGACCTGGCGGTGGTGGCCGAAGGGGGGGTCTTCGCCGACCAGGCCCGCAAGGCGCTGAGCCACGACTATGCCCAGACGGCCTGGGTGGGCCAGGTCACGGTGCGCGGCCTGCCGGCCGGCACGGCCTACGAGCGCTTCACCGCCCACGGCCCGGTGGCGCTGTTGCCGCGCGGGGGCGAGGAGGCCGCGCTGGTGTGGTGCGTGCCGCGCGACGACGATCCGGTGCAGCCGCTCGACGATGCGCAACGCATCGCCGTGCTCAACCATGTGCTGCATCCCGACACCGGGCGCGTGGTGGCGATCAGCCCGCTCAAGGCCTTCGCGCTGGGGCTCAATGCCGAGCGCAGCCTGGTCGAAGGCCGCACGGTGCGCATCGGCAACGCCGCCCAGACGCTGCATCCGGTGGCCGGCCAGGGTCTGAATCTGGGCCTGCGCGATGCCTTCGAGCTGGTGCAGCGGCTGCGCCGTCACGAAAGCGATGTGGACGCGGCGCTGCGCCGTGTGGCATGGGCCCGCGCGAGCGACCGCTGGGGCACCATCGCCGTCACCGACTTTCTCGCACGCAGCTTCACCTGGAGCCTGCCCGGTCTGGGCACGGCCCGCGCACTCGCGCTGGCGGCGCTGCAGCGGCTGTCGCCGGCCAAGTCGCTGCTGGCGCGGCAAATGATGTTCGGCCGGCGGTAGCCAGCCCACCCCCTGGACGCGGCGCGCGGCGCGCGCAGGGGGCGTTCACAGGTCCGGCTCGTCCGCGGCATCCGGCGGGTCGGTCAGCGGGATCTCCACCGTCAGCACCGTGCCGCCGCCTGCAGCAGGCCCGATCTCGAAGCGCCCGCCAAAGGCATCGACCCGGTGCTTCATGCCGCGCAGGCCATGGCTCTTGAGCTTGCGCGTCTGGGCCGGGTCCAGCCCCACGCCGTCATCACGCAGGCGCAGCAGCAGGCGGTCGTCGCGCGTTTCGAGCACCAGGTCGACCCGGGAGGCACGGGCGTGCTTCTGCACGTTGGTGAGGGCCTCCTGGACCAGACGGAAGACGGCAATGCTGCGCTCGCGGTCGAGGTCCAGGGCCTCGGGCAGGTCGCGCTCGATGCGCAGGCCCGACTGGGCCTGCACCTCGTCGGCCAGGGCGTCGAGCGCGGCGACCAGGCCCAGGTGGCTGAGCGTGGAGGGCATCAGCCCCTCGATCACGCGGCGCTTGAGCTGCACGCCCTGCTCGAGGTTGGCCTGCACACGCTGCAAGGCCTCGATCGCGCCTTGCGGCGGCTGCAAACCGCGGCGCAGGAGCATCGAGACGTCCATCTTGCTGGCCGTCAGCAGCGCCCCGAGCTCGTCGTGCAGCTCGCGGGCCAGCCGGGCCTTCTCCTGCTCGGCCACCTCCTGCAGGTGGGTGGCCAGCTCCGACAGCTCGCGTGTGCGCAGGCGCACGGCGCGTTCCAGCCGGTCGCGCTCGTCTTGCAGGCGCTGGGCCATGCGCTGCTCCTCCTCGAACTCGCTGCGATAGGCCTGGAAGAGCAGCACGAGCAGCATCAAGCCGGCCGCCAGCGTGGCCAACGAGACCCAGCGCTGGCGCTGCAGCTCGGTGGCCGCCTCGGCCTCGGCGCGCTCGAGCAGGGCGCGCTCGCGCGCAACCATGCGGCCGATGGCTTCACGCAGGCTGCCGTCGGGCACGGGGTTGGGCCGCAGCGCCGCCTCGACCTGCGCGGCCGGGGCGGCCGGTCCCAGGGCGTCGAGCCGCGCCAGTTCCTCGCGTTCGCCGTCGATGTAGCGCAGCGTCACTGCGAGATCGTCCGGGTCGGCGCGCAGCGCACCGCCTTCGAGCAGGGGCTGGTGCATCGCGCCGATCTGCTGCAGCGTGGAGCGGTGGCGCGACAGGCTCTCGGACGTGCGCGTGAGCAGGTACTCGGCCTGCGTGGCATCGGCGCGGGCCGCCAGGAAGGACAGGCTGTTGAGGTTGGCCGAGAACACCCGCGAGCCCTTGAGCTCGGCGTAGGTGCGCTCCAGACGCTCGTAACCGCGTTCGGTCACCCACAGCATGCCCGCCCCCAGGGCCAGGGCCAGCGGCAGCGCCAGCTTGAGCACGGCCAGGCGGCGCAGCAGCCGGGCGGGCACCTGGCCGGAGCGCGCGGCGGCGGCCTGCACCTCCTCGTGAGCCTGACGCAGCCGGCGCAGGGCCTCGCGCCACAGGCTGCGCAGCGACCAGGACGAAGGAACGGGTGAGGGCCTCATCGATGTCAGCGGATTCCGACAGGCCGGCGGGGTGGAGGGATGACACGGGCCGTCACGCCGCGTTTCTACCATGAGCCCATCGGTTACGGCTGGTCCCACCAGCGGTGGCCGTGTCGCCACGGATCCCTCCTCCTCCCCCCGCTCATGTCCGTGGTGTTTGGAGGGGCTGCATGGTGCAGCCCCTCGTTTTCTTCCCGGAGGTGCGCATGCCCGAGTCCGACTTGGCGAACCCCGCCGTGCTGTGCCAGACTGGGCGCCCCCTGGCTTGGCACCCTCGCATGGAACGCAAACGCATCTTGCTGGCCGACGATCACCAGATCGTGCGGGCCGGCCTGCGCCAGTTGATCGATGCCGAACCCGACCTGGTCGTCGGCGGGGAGGCCTCGACCAGCGCCGAGACCCTGGCCCTGCTGCGTGAAGGCGCCTGGGACCTCGTGCTGCTGGACATCTCGCTGCCCGACCGCACGGGCGTGGACACGCTGCGCCTGATCCGCCACCACCTGGGCGAGGTGCCGGTGCTGATCGTCAGTGCCTTCCCTGAGGAGCAGTATGCGATCAACCTGCTGCGCGCCGGCGCCAACGGCTATTTGAAGAAGGACGCCGACGGCGCGGAGATCCTGCGCGCCATCCGCGTGGTGCTGCAGGGCCGGCGGTACCTGAGCCCCGTGGTGGCCGACCTGATGGCCGAGCGGCTGGACCAGCCCGGCGCCGGGCCGGCCCACCAGGACCTCTCCGAACGCGAGTTCCAGGTGCTGTGCAAGCTCGCCTCGGGCATGTCGGTCACGCAGATCGCCGACGAGCTGTTCATCAGCGTCAAGACGGTGAGCACCTACCGTGCGCGGCTGCTGGCCAAGTTGCAGTTGTCGAGCAACGCCGACCTGACGTACTACGCGGTCAAGAACGGACTGATCCAGTAGGCCTCGGGGGTGTGCACGTAGGCCCGCGCCTACAGACGTGCGAGGCCGGCCGCGCTAGGCTTGTTCCATCATGAATGCCAGCCCGTCCGCCGCCGCCCTCACCCGCGTGCCCGCACCCCCGCGCGCGGTGCTGGTGATCGAGGACTCGGCCCTGATCCGCGAGCGCCTGGTTGAGCTGGTGCACAGTTGCGAGGGCTTCCGGGTCACGGCCCAGGCCGACACCGAGGCGGGAGCCCTGGCCGCGCTGCGCGAGCAGGCCTTCGATGCCGTGGTGGTGGATCTGCAATTGCGCGAGGGCAGCGGCTTCGGGGTGCTCCAGGCCCTGCAGCGCCTGCAGCCGCGGCCGCTCACGCTGGTGCTGACGAACACCGCCACGCGGGCGGTGCGGCTGCGCTGTGCGGCCCTGGGGGCCGAGCATTTCTTCGACAAGTCCTACGAGTTCGACCACGTGGCGCTGGCCCTGCAGGCGCTGCGTGAGCCAGCCCCGCCAGACAAGACCCCATGACGCGCTGCGATGCAGCGCGTTGCGTGGCCCGCCCTGCCTAGAATGGGCCGGTTCCTCCCCCTTCATTGATCACAGGAGAACGACATGTCTGCCAATTCCCCCACCGAAGCCGCCGCTGCCGCCGCCGAACGCACCGGGCAGGCCGCCCGCCGTGCGGCCCGCGGGGTGAGCCAGGCTGCGCACGACAGCGCCACCACGCTGGAGCGCGAATGGGCCGACCTCAAGGCCGACCTGGCCGAGCTGATGTCCAACCCCGCCGTGCGCGACCTGCCCGAGGTGCGCGCACTGAAGGAAAAGCTGCAGGACTCCTTCCACCGCGCCAGCGAGGCGGTGGCCGACGTGACGCACGACATCGGCCGCCGGGTGCGCCACACCGCGGCGGTGGCCGACGAGTACGCCCACGAAGAGCCCTGGAAAGTGGCCGGCATCGCCGCCCTGGCCGGCCTGCTGGTGGGCGTGCTGATCGCCCGCCGTTGACGGGCCGGCCCGCGGCATCCCATGCTGGCGCGGCTGTTCGCCCCCCAGATCGATGCGCTGGTCGAACGGCTGCAGCGCGGCGTGGCTCTGGGCGTCGAGGTGGCTGCCGACCGGGTGGCGCTGGCCCAGCTCGAATGGCAGGACGAGAAGCGGCGCCTGGCGCGGCTGCTCGTGAGCCTGCTGGCGGCCGTCTGGCTGGCCGGCCTGGCCGTGACCTTCCTCGGCGCACTCGTCATCATCGCCTGCTGGGACACGCCCTGGCGCGTCGGGGCCGCCGCCGGGGTGGCGCTGGCCCTGTGCCTCGGCCTGGCCTGGGCCCTGGCCCAGGTGCAGCGCCTGCTCAGGCAGGGTGAGCAGTCCTTCGTTTTGCTGCGCCGCGAGCTGGCGGCCGATCTCGAGACCCTCAGGCGCCTGCGCGAGGGCGAGGCCCCGTCGGCACCGCAGGCCGGCGATGCGGCGCCTTCGACCCCTCCCTCCCACCCATGAGCGCCTCGCCCTTGGACCACTCGGCCGAACAGCAACACCGCGATGCCGAGCGCGAACTGTTGCTGCTGCGCATGGCGCGCCAGCGCGCACAGTTGCGCGCCCTGGTGGCCCCGCGCCCGGCATCCGCGCCGCGCGGGGCGGCTGAGCCGCCCGACCATGATCTCGGCCCCGGCGATGCCGACTGGCCGGCCCATCCCCGCCTGAGCACGGCCTTCCCGCGCAGCCAGAGCCTGCGCTGGATCCTGGCCAACCCGGGGGCCCTGGCCCTCGGGGCCGTGGTAGCGGCGCTGGTGCTGGTGGCGGGCCCGCGCCGGGTCGGCCAGGCGCCGGTGTCGGTCACGCGCGCGGCCGTGGGCTTCATGCGGGGCCTGCGCGAGGGCCTGGCCTGGCTGCAGCCGCTGCTGCCGCTGCTGGGCGTGTGGCTGAGCCGGCCGCGGCCGGTGCGTCCCCCGCGCCGCCCCCCTGCCTGGCCGCGCGAGCGCAGCGCCCACCGGCGCCCGCCGGCCGACGATTCGCCCTTCTTCTGACCCCGGCGCCGGGGCTCACAGCTGGCGGTGCGCCAGGGCCGGCAAGCGCTGCCGCACCTGCGCCATGCGCGTCGTGTCGATGTCGGCCCAGGCCACGCCCTCGCCGTCCTCCACACGCGCCAGCACCTCGCCCCAGGGGTCGACGATCAGCGTGTGGCCGTGGGTGCGGCGCCCGTTCTCGTGGCGCCCGCCCTGGGCTGGGGCCATCACGTAGCACTGGTTCTCGATGGCCCGCGCACGCAACAGCACCTCCCAGTGCGCCTGGCCGGTGGTGTGGGTGAAGGCCGAGGGCACGGCAATCAGGTCGCACGGCGGGCGCATCAGCGCCCGGTACAGCTCGGGAAAGCGCAGGTCATAGCAGATGCTCAGGCCCAGGCGCAGCGCGGCACCCTGGCGCGGCTGCACATCCAGCGCCACGGGCTGGCTGCCCGCGCGCAGCACGACGCCCTCGTCGTAGAGCCGGGGGCCCTCCGGGCCCTGCTCCTCGTAGCGAAAGAGGTGGATCTTGTCGTAGCGCGCACGGCAGCGGCCCTGCGGGTCGAAGACGAGCGTGGTGTTGGTGACGCGCTGCGCCTCCTCGGTGCGCAGCGGCAGGCTGCCGCCGATCAGCCAGACGCGGTGCTCGCGCGCGGCCTGCGCCAGCCCCTGCTGCAGCGGCCCGTCCCCGGGGGGCTCGGCCAGTGCCAGCTTGTCAGCGTCAGCCCGCCCCATGAAGGCGAAGTTCTCGGGCAGGCCCACGAGTTCGGCCCCTTGCGCGGCGGCCTGGGCGATGAGGGCCCGGGCGCGCTCGAGGTTGTGGGCCGGACGGGTCGAGGACACCGTCTGAACGGCGGCGATGCGCATGGACGCTCCTTTCTTGCGGCAGGGCTCAGCCCCCCGGGGCGGCCGCGGGGCCAGGGCCGCGCGTGGCCGCCGGCGCCGAGGGCGAAGAGGCCCCGGGACGGGGCACGGCCTGCACCTGCGGGTCGCCCCAGGGGCCGGTGATGCGGAACTCGCGTGTGTTGGCCTCGATCATGGGCTTGCGCAGGAAGAGCTGCGCCAGGAAGGAGCCCAGGCCGACGGCCGGGTTGATCGCGGCATAGACCAGCGAGGCGCCACCGGCGTTGATCTCGGGCACCACGACCACGCGCAGCTCCTGGGTCTCGTGGTGCAGGTCGGCGCGGCCTTCCATCAGGACGGCGGCGGCCACGCTACGCATGCGCAGGTTCTCGGTGTGGGCCACGCCACGCTCGATGCGGATGTCGCCGCCGAAGTCGTCGAAGACGAAGCCTTCGCTGAAGACATCGCGGAAGTCGAGCATCAGCCGGCGCGGCAGGGCTTGCAGGCTGAGCACGCTGACCAGCCGCGCCGCGCCGGGGTCGGCCTTCAGGAAGCGGCCACGCTCGACGTCCACGCGCAATTGCCCGTCCAGGCTGGCCAGGTCGGGTGCCAAGGGCGGGCCCTGCCAGCCGATGCGCCCGCTCGCGCGGCCCTTGCCGCCGCTGAGCACGCCCGCCTGGCCCCATTGCTCGAGCAGGGCGCCGCTGTCGGCCACGTCGAGCTCGAAGTCCAGCTCGGTGCGGGCCGTCGCCGCACCGACACCTTCGCGCACGGCCAGCCAGGCCCCGCTGGCCCCGAGGCGGGCCACGGGGTTGTGCAGCGACAGGCGCCGCAGCCGCCACTCGCGGAACTCGCCGGTACGCCGGCTCTCGGCCTGCACCTCCAGGCGCCCGAGGGCGCGCGAGCCCCAGCGGAAGTCCTCGACCTCGATGTCCAGGGCCGGCGCTGGACGGTCGGAGACGGCCGTCACGGGGGCCGGCCCGTCGCCCGGGTCGGCCTCGGGCCAGTTCAGGCGGGACAGCCGGGCCTGGAGCTGGCCGCCCGTCGCCCCGGGCTGCCATTCGATGCGCCCGTCGAGCTGGTCGGAGCGCACCTGGCCGCGCCAGCCCTCGCCGGCGCGTTCGCCGCTCAGGCGCACCGCGGTGAAGCGGCGGCCGGCCGCACGCACGGCTGCACTGCGCAGCTCGATGCGGTCGGGCGCGTAGCCGGCCCCGGGGGCGCCAGGGGCGGCCAAGCCGGCTTCGAAGCTCTCGGCCACGGCGCGCCAGTGGTCCAGGTCGAGCTGGGGCAGGGCGACCCGGGCGCGCACCCCCCCGGCAGGCAGGGCCTGGGCCTGGGCCTCGCCCAGGCCGATGGTGCCGGCCAGCACCCGCGTGGGCTGGCCCGTCGCCTCGTCGCCCAGCGCACGCCGGTAGTGCACCCACAGCGACTGGCCGAGCTGGACGCGCAACTGGTCGCGCGGCGCGCGGCCCGGCAGCAGGCTGTCGGGATCGACGGCCAGCGTCACGCGCAGCGGCCAGGGCCGCGCGGCGGGTTTGTCCAGCGGGGCAGGCAGGTTCGAGGCCAGGCCGATGAGGTCGCTGCTCAGGTTCAGCTCGGGCCAGCCCTGCACCAGGCCGAACTGGAGCCGGTAGGCCGTCTGGCCCTGCAGGTGTTCGGCCAGATAGGGCAGCAGGCCCAGCTCATGCACCTCGCGCAGGCCGGCCGCGGTGGCCGTGCCCTGGCCTTCGAAGCGCACGCTGCCGTCGCGCGCCGTGCCGCCTTCGAACTGGAGTTCGCCGCCCAGCACCCGGGCGGTGGCCCCATGCACTGCGAACCCCGCGTCGGAGAAGCTCACGTCGCCGCGCGTGCGCACCAGCAAAGGGGTGTCGGGGCGCAGGCGCAGGTCGTTGCCGTCCAGACGCACGCGGCCCTGCACACGGGCCCGATCCAGATCGTCCAGCGGCAGTTGCACCGACAGGCGCAGTTCGGCGCTGCCGCTGCCGCTGGCCTGGGCCAGCGCACGCTGGGTCCATTCGCCCACCGGGGTGTCGTTGATGAAGCGCAAGGCATCGGCCAGTGGCCCGGTGCCGCCCCCGCTCAGACGCAGCACAGGCTGGTGGGCCAGGTCCTCGATGCCGCCGTCCACCCCCTGCAGCTCGAACCCGAAGAGCCGGGCCCGGGCGTTGCGGATCTGCATGGACTGTCGATCGAACACGAGCTCGCCGCGCACATGGGTGAAAGCCGGCCACGGCGAGGGCCGCCCCTCCTCGCCCGGTGCGTAGGCCAAGCTGGCCTGCTCGATGCGCGAGGCGATGCGGAAGGTGCCCTCCTGGCCGGGGGCATAGGGAAAGTCCCAGAGATCCCCCTGGACGCGGAAGTCCACTTCGCTGGCGTGGCCGGCCAACACCGCGCGGCGCACATAGTCGCGCACGGAGGCCGGCAACTGGCGGGGCAGGTAGCGCCAGATGCGGGTGGCATCGGCACGATCGAGCCGGCCCTGAAGGTCGAGCACACCGGGCAGCCGCGCGCCGCGGCCCACGCCGGGCGCTGCGCCGGTGCGCCACTGGCCGCTGAACGCGCCCTGCGCGTCGGCATTGGCAAAGCGCGCATCGCGCACCTGCACGGCCACTGCGGGGCCGTCCTCGCCGGGCGTGACGGTCCAGGCCAGTTCGGCCTGCAGCTCGTTCAGCGGCACCTGCGGCTCGTCGAAGACGCCGGGGAAGACCAAGGCGCCCTCGCGGATGTGCAGGCGTGCCGATCCCCCGGCTTCGCTGGCCTGGAAGGCCAGATCGGCTCCTTGCAGCCCGGGGCGGCCCACGGACGGCCCATCCGCCTGCGCGGCCAGGCTCAGCCCGCGCAACTGGCCGCTGGCCTGGTAGGCCCGCGGTGCGCGCCAATCCCCCTGCCATCGCAGCAACAAGGGCTCGGCCCGGCCGGCCGGTTGCAGCTCGGCCAGGCCGGCGTGCAGCGACGCGGGCAACGGCAGGCGCCGGGCCAGGGCGGCCAGGGCGGCCAGATCGGCACGCGGCACCTGCAATGCCCCCTCCTCGGTGAGACCCGCCGTGGCAGCAGCACGCCAGCGCAATTCGAAGGCCGCCGGCAGCCCCGCCCAGTGCGCGGCCTGCTCCTCGCTCGCCTGCGCAGCTGCGGTCGCGCTCAGGCCCTGCAGGGCCACGACCTGCTGCGCACCCTCCTCGCGCCAGATCAGACGCCCCCGCAGTGCGGCCAGGTCCAGGGCCTCGTCGGCCGCCTCGAAGCGGGCCCTCAGGTCGGCCAGGTCGAGGTCCAGGGTCAGGCCGGTCCAGCGCCCCGCGGTCATGTCCGCCCAGGCCCGCAGGCCGCCTGAGCCGCGCTCCAGATGCACTCCGGCCGGCAGGTGGCGGTGCAGGGCCTGCAGGTCCACCCGCGGCAGCTCGGCATAGGCCTGGCCGCTCCAGCGCGAGCGGTCGGACGAGCGGGTCAGCAACGGCTGCGTGAAGCGGGCACGCAGCGACAGGCGTTCGCCCCAGCCGTCCACCGGTGTGGCATCGAGCCGGAACTCATGCCGGCGCAGCGCCGGCGCACTGTTGCGCATCACGGCCTGCACGTCGCCGAGCTCCAGGGGTGGCAGCGCGCGCTGCTCGTCGATCCAGCGCACCCGGCCGCCATGCACCCGGAATTCCGGCAGCGAGAGGAACCACTCCAGGGCCCCGGGCGAGGCCGAGGCGCTGGCGGTGGTCTCGCCCAGGTCCAGGCCGGCCACATGCAGCCGGCCCTGGGGGTCGCGGCGCACGGCCAGCTGGGGGGCCTCGATCTCCAGGCGGCCCAGGCGCAGCTCGAAATGCCACAGCGAGGCCCACGACCAGGTGGCGCGCAGCCGCGGCAGGCGCAGGGCCTCGCGGCCCTGGGTGTCGAGCAGGCGCAACTCCTCGATTTCGAAGACCGGCGTCCAGACGTGAGATTGCGCACGGATGCGCCCGATCTGCACCGGCACCCCCAAAGCCTGGGTGGCCGAGCGCTCGATCGGCGCACGCCAGGCGTCGATTCGCGGCAGAATCGCTGCGTGCACCACCAGCCACACCAGCAGCATGAGGCCCAGGGCCGCGACCGCCATCCAGCGCACCAGGCGCACAACCCCCCCAGCGGCCCGATGGGGCCGTTGGAGCCAGGATTGCAGCAAGACAGCAGGACTCATGGGAACGATGACGGCAGCCGCCGCACCACGCGCGGCAACGCGCAGGCCATCGGCACCCTGCGCGAAGGTGCGCTCGCAATCTAGCACAGGCATCAGGTCAGACCCCGGGACGGGCCATGGGTTTCAGCGAAGTTGTCACTGGCGGTAGCTCCGCCGCCGCCCCCCGGGTGGGGGCTGAGCACTCCCGCTTCGTGCAACGGGTGCGCCGTCGTCATGGCGATATCCTGGCGCTGCTGCCTCCTGGCCTGCCCGACCCGGCCCGCATCGAGACCCTGATCGACGCCCTGCTCGATCGCGGACTGGCGCTCGGAGCTGCGCTGCGACAGGCCCGCCAGCTCACGCTGGAACGCCTGGCCGTGCTCGACATCGAAGGCGCCGCGACCATGCCCGAGATCGGCCTGGCGATGACGGCCCTGGCGGAGGTGACGCTCGACCGGGCGCTGGCTGCCGCCCTGGCCGAGCAGGACGAACGCCACGGCGCCCCGCTGAACGAGGCCGGGCAACGCATCGACTTCTGGGTCGTGGGCATGGGCAAGCTCGGCGGGCGCGAGCTCAACGTGTCGTCCGACATCGACCTGGTCTACGTCTACGAGGAGGCCGGCACGACCGCCGGCAACGCCCAGGGCAGCGGCCGCATCTCGGCGCACGAGTATTTCTCGCAGGTGGCACGCAGCCTGTACACGCTCATCGGCGACACCACCGAGGACGGCTTCGTCTTTCGCGTCGACCTGGCCCTGCGGCCCAATGGCAACTCCGGGCCGCCGGTGGTGAGCCTGGCGATGCTGGAGGAATACTTCGTCGTGCAGGGCCGCGAGTGGGAGCGTTTCGCCTGGCTCAAAAGCCGCGTGGTGGCGCCACGCGCCTCGGTGGCCTCGGGCCGGGCGCTGCAGCTGCGCGACGTGGTCATCCCCTTCGTGTTCCGCCGCTATCTCGACTACGGTGTCTTCGAGGGCCTGCGCGGCCTGCACCGCAAGGTGCGCGAGGAAGCCGCCCGCCGCGCCGCCGGCCGGCCCGAACGCGCCAACGACGTGAAGCTCTCGCGCGGCGGCATCCGCGAGATCGAGTTCATCGTGCAGCTCCTGCAGGTGGTGCGCGGCGGCCAGTTTCCCGAGATCCGCACCCGCTCGACGCTGCGCGCCCTCGAACGCCTCACCCAGGTGGGCGTGATGAAGCCCGAGACGGCCCGCCGCCTGGCCGAGGCCTATGTCTTCCTGCGCCAGGTCGAGCACCGCATCCAGTACCTCGACGACCAGCAGACCCACCAGTTGCCCACCAACGACGAGGATCTGCGCTGGATCGCCGGCAGCCTGGGCCTGGCCTGCAGCCGCGATGCCTGCGAGCTGATGGACCGCCTGCTGCAAACCCGCGAGTTCGTGGCGCTGGAATTCGATGCGCTGCTGCACGACGGCCAGGCCCCCCGCAGCGGCGGCTGCAAGGGCTGCGGCGGGTCCCTGCCGGCGCTGGACAGCGAGGCCTTCCTCGAGCGGCTGCCGCCGGCCCTGGCCGCACGCGTCAAACCCTGGGTGGAGCAGCCCCGTATCGCGGCCTTGCGCGACGAGGGCAAACAGCGGCTGGCCAAGCTGGTGCTGCGTTCGGCCCAGCGTGTCGAGCAAGGCGAGATCCCCGACGAAGCGGCCGTGCGCTTCATCGACTGGCTCGAACCCCTGCTGCGCCGCGAGAACTACATCGCGATGCTGGTCGAGCGGCCCGAGGTGCAGCAGCGCCTGCTGCGCCTGCTGGGTCTGGCGCGCTGGCCGATGCGCTACCTGATGCGCCACCCCGGCGTGATCGACGAGCTGGCCGACCCGCGCCTGATCTATACCCGCTTCGACCCGGCCGGCTTCGTGCACGACCTGGAGCAACGGCACGAGGCCTGGGTCCGCTCGGGACAGGCCGACGAGGAAGCCCTGCTCGACACCCTGCGTCGCGCCCACCACGCCGAGGTCTTCCGCACCCTGGTGCGCGACGTCGAGGGCCACATCACCGTCGAGCAGGTGGCCGATGATCTCTCCGCCCTGGCCGACGCCACCGTCGAATGCACCCTGCGCTGGGCCTGGCCGCACCTGCGCCAGCGCCACGCCGAGGCGCCGCGCTTTGCCGTCATCGCCTACGGCAAGCTCGGCGGCAAGGAACTGGGCTACGGCAGCGACCTCGACCTCGTCTTCCTCTTCGACGACGAAGACGAGCGCGCCCCCGAGGCCTATGCCGCCTTCGCGCGCAAGCTCATCACCTGGCTGACGCTGCGCACCAGCGCGGGCGAACTCTTCGAGATCGACACCGCCTTGCGCCCCAACGGCAACTCCGGACTGCTCGTGACCTCGCTGGCCTCCTTCGAGGCCTACCAGAAGGGCCGCGGCAGCAATACCGCCTGGACCTGGGAGCACCAGGCCATCACGCGGGCGCGCTTCTGTGCCGGCGCACCCGACATCGGCGCGCGCTTCGAGCAGGTGCGCCGCGAGGTGATCGCCGCCCCGCGAGACGCCGCCGCCGTGCGCGAGGAGATCCGCGCGATGCGCACCAAGGTGCGCGAAGCCCATCCGGTCAAGCCCGGACTCTTCGACGTCAAGCACAGCGAAGGCGGCATGATGGATGCCGAGTTCGCCGTGCAATGCCTGGTGCTCGCCCATGGCGCCACCCACCCCGAGCTGCGCGACGACGTGGGCAACATCGCGCTGCTGCAGCGTGCGGAAAGCGCCGGGCTGCTGTCCGACGGCACGGGCCGAGCGGCGGCCGATGCCTACCGCGAACTGCGCCGGGCCCAGCACCGCGCGCGCCTGGACGAGAGGCCCACGCAGTTCCCGGCCGACCAGCTCGCCGCGCCACGCAAGGCGGTGCGCACCCTGTGGCGCGAGGTCTTCGGCGGCTGAGCGAGCCCGGGGCTGCCTGGGCTGCGCTGGCGGCCGTGGCGGCCCTGGGCTCCATGCTGGCCGCCGCGGCCGGCTGGGCCGGAGCCC
>NZ_JBKBVU010000310.1:0-2409 GCF_046289365.1 Caldimonas sp.
CGATCAATTCAGGCGCCGCGGGGGCCGCCGGTCAGGCGGCCCGGGCCGGGAAGGCGGCCCTGCAGGCGGCGGCCCCCAAGGCCGCCCCGGCCTCCGCGGCAGCGGCCCCGCGCACGCGGCGCAAGGCCCGGGCCGGGCAGCGCTGAAACCCGGATCAGGCCCGCGGATCGCGAGAGCGGTGCTGCCAGGCGCCCAAGGCCACCAGAAAGGCCAGGGCCAGCTCCATCACCTCTTCGATGGCGGTCTGCCAGGCCCGCACGGTGGCCCCGAGCACGATGCCGTGCTCTTCGGCCAGGATGGCCGGGGCGCGGTCGGCCACCTTGCCCACCACCAGCGTCACCGCGAAGGTGAGCACCGTGACGGCCAGCGGGTCGCCGCGGCGCAGGCCGCGCAGCACGCGCGGGCCGTGCCGCACGACGAGGTGCGCACAGGCCAGCGCCACCGGCCCCAGCACCAGGGCGGCCACGACCCGGTGCAGAGGCTGCCCGTCGCGCAGGAAAAAGCTGAACTTGAGCACGCTCGTGCCGGTGAAGGCTTTGTGCCAGTCCATCTCACGTGCGGCAAAAGCCAGCATCACCACGACCAGCGAGACCCACAGACGCCAGTCGTCTTCGGGCCGCCGCCACGCCACGATCAGGAAGGCAGCCACCACGTACAGGGCGGCGTTGAGCCCCTCGACGGGGCCATGCTCGCTCATCAGGGCCATGGTGGCCGGCGCCGGTAAAACAGCCCAGACCAGGTGAGCCAGCCCCAGAAAAACCAGGGCCAAGCCCACCGAGGCGCCAGGGCACAGCGCCAAGGACTTCGAGGCAGGGGAAGAAAGCATGTGCGGCGCTGGCCGCGGCCCGCAGGCCGCACCTTGATGCATGTGGAGTCAAAAGTGAAATGATGCCTCAAAGCCCACGGCCGTTCAGCCTGCGCTCAGCCGGTCACGTTACATTGTCGGCACTACGAGGAGACCCCCGATGAATGCTCCCTTGCCGCCCGCGGCCCGGGCCGCAGACGATGACTCGGGCGAGCGAACGCGGCGCCAGGCCGAGGTGGTGCAGGCCTTGTCGCAGGTGCTGCCCGCGCATGCCCTGCTGTGGCATCGTGAGGACACCACGCCTTACGAATGCGACGGGCTGACCGCCTACCGCGAGCAGCCGCTGGTCGTGGCCCTGCCCGAGACCGAAGAGCAGGTGGCCGCGGTGCTGCGCACCTGCCATCGGCTGCAGGTGCCGGTGGTGGCGCGCGGCGCCGGCACCGGGCTGTCGGGCGGCGCCCTGCCCCACCGCCTGGGCGTGACGCTGAGCCTGGCGAAGTTCAACCGCATCGTGCGCATCGACCCGCATGCACGGATCGCCGTGGTGCAGTCGGGCGTGCGCAACCTGGCCATCAGCGAGGCGGCCGCGCCCTACGGGCTGTACTACGCGCCCGATCCGAGCAGCCAGATCGCCTGCACCATCGGCGGCAACGTGGCCGAGAACTCCGGCGGTGTGCACTGCCTGAAGTACGGGCTGACCGTGCACAACGTGCTGCGGGTGCGCGGCTACACCGTGGAAGGCGAGCCGCTGGAACTGGGCAGCGAGGCGCTGGACGCCCCGGGCCTGGACCTGCTGGCCGTCTTCATCGGCAGCGAGGGCATGCTTGGTGTGGTCACCGAGGTGACCGTCCGGCTCGTGCCCCGGCCGCAACTGGCGCGCTGCATCATGGCCAGCTTCGACGACATCCGCAAAGCCGGCGACGCGGTGGCCAACGTGATCGCCGCCGGCATCATCCCCGCCGGGCTGGAGATGATGGACAAGCCGATGACGGCCGCCGTCGAGGACTTCGTGCATGCCGGCTATGACCTCAATGCTCAGGCCATCTTGCTGTGCGAGAGCGACGGCACCCCCGAGGAGGTGGCCGAGGAGATTGCGCGCATGCTGGACGTGCTCGTCGCCTCGGGCGCCACCCGCGTCGAGGTGAGCAAGGACGAGGCGCAGCGGCTGAAGTTCTGGAGCGGTCGCAAGAACGCCTTCCCCGCCAGCGGCCGCATCAGCCCCGACTACATGTGCATGGACTCGACCATCCCGCGCAAGCGCCTGGCCGACATCCTGCTGGCGATTCAGCAGATGGAAAAGAAATACGGCCTGCGCTGCGCCAATGTCTTTCATGCCGGCGACGGCAACCTGCACCCGCTGATCCTGTTCGATGCCAACGACCCCGACCAACTGCAGCGCTGCGAGCGCTTCGGCGCGGACATCCTCGAAACCAGCGTGGCCCTGGGCGGCACCGTCACCGGCGAGCATGGGGTGGGCGTGGAAAAACTCAATTCGATGTGCGTGCAGTTCTCGCCCGAGGAGTTGGAGCAGATGCGCGCGCTCAAGCGGGCCTTCGACCCGGCCGAGCTGCTCAACCCCGGCAAGGTGGTGCCCACGCTGAACC
>NZ_JBKBVU010000085.1:0-13028 GCF_046289365.1 Caldimonas sp.
CGTGTGCACCAGCGTGGAGGTGCGCGAGCTCTTTTTCAACACGCCGGCGCGCCGCAAATTCCTCAAGACCGAAGCCACGGAGCTGGCGCATTGCCTGGAAGCCGTGCGCCGCCATGCCCTGGCGCGCCCGGACGTGGGCTTTGCCGTCTGGCATGAAGGCAAGCTGGTGGCCCAGTGGCGCCGCGGCAGCGGGGAGCAGCGGCTGCGCGACGTGCTGGGCGAGGACTTCATCGCGCAAAGCCGCGCGGTGGACGCCCGCTTCGGCCCGCTGCGCATCTTCGGACGCGCCGGCCTGCCCGATGCGGCACGCTCGCGCTCGGACCTGCAGTACTGCTATGTCAACGGCCGATACGTGCGCGACAAGCTGATCGCCCACGGCGTGCGCTCGGCCTATGAGGACGTGCTGCATGGTTCGCGCCAGCCCAGCTACGTGCTCTTCCTCGACATCGCCCCGGAGCGGGTGGACGTGAACGTGCACCCCACCAAGATCGAAGTGCGCTTTCGCGACTCGCGCGAGGTGCACCAGGCCGTGCGCCATGCGGTCGAGGATGCACTGGCCCTGCCCCGGGCGGGTACGACACCGCAGGTGCCCGTCGGGCCGGGCCCGGTGGGCACGGGCCCTTCGGAGCGGTCGTCGGCACCGCGCTGGAGCCCGCCTGCGCAGGCGCAGCCCAGCCTGGGCCTGCAGCAAGCGGCCCTGCTGTTCGCGCAGGAGGCGCCGCCCGCCTGGCCCCGCCCGGCCGCGGCCGCGGCTCCCGCCCCTGCCCCGCACGCCTGGGATCCCGAGGACTGGCCGCTGGGCCGGGCCATCGCCCAGGTGGGTGGCATCTACGTGCTGGCCGAGAACGCCCAGGGCCTGGTGATCGTGGACATGCATGCGGCGCATGAGCGCATCGTCTACGAGCGCCTCAAGCAGCACCTGCAGGGCCGGCGCATCGAGTCGCAGCCGCTGCTGATCCCGGCCACCTTCGCGGCCACGCCGCAGGAAGTGGCCACGGCCGAAGCCTGTCACGAGGCCCTGCTCACGCTCGGGCTGGAGATCACGCCGCTGTCGCCCACCACGCTGGCCGTGCGCTCGCGCCCCACGGCCCTGGCCGATGCGAACGTGGTGGAGCTGGCCCGCAGCGTGCTGGCCGAGCTGGCCCAGTACGACGCCAGCAATGTCATCGAACGAGCCCAGCACGAGCTGCTGGCCACCATGGCCTGCCACGGCGCCGTGCGCGCCAACCGGCGCCTCACGCTGGACGAGATGAACGCCTTGCTGCGCGACATGGAACGCACCGAGCGTGCCGACCAGTGCAACCACGGCCGCCCGACCTGGCGACAGCTCACGCTGCGCGAGCTCGACGCACTCTTTCTGCGCGGGCGTTGAACTTCGACGGGGCTGACGGGGTCCGTGATGACCATGATCAGCCTGCGACTCGCGCTTCGGTTTCTTCTCGTCGTCCTCACTGGCTCGGCCTTGCTGGCCGGCTGTGCGGTGCTCGACACCCAGCAGCGCCGCTGGATCTTCCAGCCCAGCAGCGAAACCTGGCGGGGTGCTGCCGACGCGGCGCAGGGCATGGACGAGCGGTGGATCGAGTTCGACTCGCGCTTACAAGCCGAGCGGGCCCGGGTGCACGCCCTGTGGCTGCCCCAGGACCGGCCCGATGCACCCGTGCTGCTCTACCTGCACGGCGCCCGCTGGGACGTGCGCAGCAGCGCCCCGCGCATGCGCCGCATGCACGACCTGGGCTTTGCGGTGCTGGGCATCGACTATCGCGGCTTCGGGCAGAGCTCTGGCGATCTGCCCTCCGAACGCCTGGCCTACGAGGACGCCCGCGCCGCCTGGGACTGGCTGGCAGCCCAGCACCCCAACGCGCGCCGCTTCATCTACGGCCATTCGCTGGGGGGTGCGATTGCCACCCACCTGGCTTCGCAGGTGGACGATGCCGCCGGCCTGATCGTGGAGGCGAGCTTTCCCTCCATCCGCGACGTGGTGAGTACCTTCCGCTGGGGCTGGTTGCCGGTGGGGCCGCTGATCACCCAACGCTTCGAGGCGGCCGAGCACATCGCCCGCGTGAAGGCCCCGGTGCTGGTGGCCCACGGCAGTGCCGACCGCTTCATCCGCCCCGAGCTGGGCCGCCAGCTCTACGAGCGTGCGCCCGAGCCCAAGCGCTGGCTGCTGGTGGATGGCGGCAGCCACCACAACACCAGCGCCATCGGCCGGGACGACTATCGCGCAGCGCTGCGCGAGCTCTTCGGGCTGGGGCGAGCGCCGGACGTGGTCCAATCGCGGCTGGAACCGCCTTCCCGCCATGACATCCCGCTCCAAGCTGTCGCTGCCTCGCCGCCCGTCGTCCTCGCCCGCTGAACCGCCCCGCCGGCGCACCCGCCCGCCGGTGCGCGGCGCCGGATCGGCCCCGCGCTCGCGCGCCTTGCCTGCTGCGGCCCCGGCCGCGCCGGCCGTCGCGCCCGCGCCCGGGCCGACCACAGCCCCGGCGGCAGTGCAGCCGGGCGAGCGCCTGTCCAAGCGCATGAGTGAGCTGGGCCTGGCCTCGCGTCGCGAGGCCGACCTGTGGATCGAACGCGGCTGGGTGCGCGTGGACGGCCAGGTGGTCGACACCCTGGGCGCGCGTGTGCTGCCGCACCAGCGCATCGAGGTGGATCCGGCCGCTCGACACGAACAGGAACAGCGCGTCACCATCTTGCTGAACAAGCCGATCGGCTATGTGAGCGGCCAGGCCGAAGACGGATACGAACCCGCCGTGGTGCTCATCACACCCGAAAACCACTGGAGCCAGGATCCAAGCCCGCTGCGCTTGGGCCGACATCACCTGCGCAAGCTGGCGCCCGCTGGAAGGCTCGACATCGACTCGACGGGCCTGCTCGTGCTCACGCAGGACGGCCGCATCGCGCGTCACCTGATCGGCGAAGACTCCGCCGTGGAAAAGGAGTACCTGGTGCGTGTGGAGCACCCGCAGGCTGCGCACGCCGGTCCGCCGTCGCGGACCTTACCGCCCGACCAGCTGGCCCTGCTGCGCCACGGGCTCAGCCTCGACGGCCATGCGCTAAGACCTGCCCAGGTGAGCTGGCAGAACGAGCATCAGTTGCGCTTCGTGCTGCGCGAAGGCCGCAAGCGCCAGATCCGGCGCATGTGCGAGCTGGTGGGGCTGAAGGTCGTGGGGCTCAAGCGCATCCGCATCGGCCGCGTGGTGCTGGGCGCGCTGCCGCCGGGCCAGTGGCGCTACCTGGGGCCTCACGAGCGGTTCTGAAGCCCCGCCGGCTCACTTGCGCAAGCCCATCACCACCAGCACCAGGCCGGCCGCGATCGCCACCCCGCCGGCCCACGAGGGGATGCGCTCTTCCTTGCGCACCTCGGCCTTGAGGTTGCCCACCTGAAAGACCGTCTCGTTCTGGGTGAAGAACAGGCCGCGGAACAGCACGACCCCGCCCAGCACGATCAGGGCGGCGCCGACGATGGCGTAGACGGTTTTCATGCGCAAATCTCCAGGGTCAGGGCTGCGACTCTACACGCTCGACCAGGGCCCGGGCCCGATCGGCCCAAGGGCCGCCCAGGCTCAGGGCTTCGCGTGCTGCAGCCAGCGCCCGCTCGCGCTGGCCCAGATCGAGCGCCACCAGGCCCAGGTTCACCCAGGCGGCGGCGCTGGCATGGGCTCGCGCAGCGGCCTCGAAGGCCTGCGCCGCCTCGGCCTTGCGGCCCGCGGCGTACAGGCTGTTGCCCAGGCCCATGGCGATCGTGAGGTTGTCGCTCCAGCGCGCGCGCGCGGCCTCGTAGGCCTGTACGGCCCTCTCAGGCGGCGCCACCCGCTCGAAAGCCACCAGAGCACGGGCCATGTCGTCCTCGGTGGCGGTGCGGGGCAGGCGGCCCGGGGCCAGGGCCACGAAGGCCCAGTGCTCCGAGCGCGCCCAGGTGTGTTCGAAGGTGCGCAGGGCCAGATGCTGGCGACGCTCCCGGCCCGAGCGCAGGATCATCCAGCCGTCGTCCAAGTCGTAGCCAACGGCCACGGCATAGTGCCACGCCGGCGCCAGGCTCAGGCCGAGGTTCTGCAACACCAGCACCGGATGGCCGGCCGCGATCTCCTCGCACAGGGCCTGCAGCGTCGGCGGCAGCCGCACCGCCACCGCACCGCAGCGCCGGGCTGCGGCCAGCATCTCGACCTGCAGCGAGCCGCGACGGCCCGGCAGATAAACCAGGGGCACCAAGTCGGTCGGGGTCTGTGCGAAGCCCTGGGCCTGCAGCACCGTGGCCAGGGTTTCGGGGCCACACAGGTCGGGCCCGGCCTGGGGGAAATAGGGAATGTGCTCGAGTTCGGTGCGACGGGGCAGGCCGGTCACGGCACCTGCGCGCAATGCAGCGGTCTGGGTGGCGCAGCCGCCCAGACCGAGGACGGCCGCGGCCGTGCCGGCCAGCCAGCCGCGGCGCGACACCCCGGCGATCAACGCACCGAACGGGTGAAGGGGAAGACCTTGGTCAGACCCAGGATGTCGGTGACCAGCAGCAGCACGAAGATGAAGATGATCGCGCCCAGCACGTCGCCGGCACCGGCAGGGGCCTGGTCGATCCGGGCCACCAGACGCTGGGCCTCCTCGTCGGTCAGGGCCTGCACACGGGCACGGGCCTGCTCGGGGCTCACGCCCCATTCCTGCAGCTTGGCCTGCAGTTCGGGCCGGTCGAGCTCGGCGGCCAGGCGCTCGCGCGAAGCCTCGCCCGCCGCCGAGCGGGCCACCAGCCCGCCCTCCTGCGCGATCTGCTCGGTCGTGATCAACGTGAGCTGACCCGGTTGCGCGAGGGCCACGGCGCCCATGGACAGCGACACGGTCAGCGCTATGGCACGGATGAAGCGGGACATGAGGGACTCCTTCTCTTGTTCGTGAGGGGGCTCGGCTGGCACCGGCGGAACCGCCGGGCTCAGACATTGTGCGACGAAAATTTCCCATCCGAACCACGAGCGGCCCTCACTCTGTTCCTAAATGTGAGCCGGCCTGGGGAAAGTCCCAAGTCTGCTACGCTCGGCCGGCTTCCCGAACCAGACCGCACCGTTTTGTCCCCCACCACTGTCACCCCCCTGGCCACCCCGCCGTCCACCGGTGTGGTCGTCTTGGCCCTGATGCTGCTGCTGGGCACCCAGCCGGTGTCCACCGATCTGTACCTGCCCTCGCTGCCTTCGCTGCCGCAGGTCTTCGGCGTGCCGCTCACCACGGTGCAGCTCACACTGAGCGTGCTGGTGATCAGCTTCGGCGCTGGCCAGCTCCTGCTCGGCCCGGTGGCCGACCGCTTCGGCCGCCGCCCGGTGCTGCTGGCCGGCCTGTCCCTGTACACGCTGGCCAGCGCGGCGGCCCTGGTCTCGCCGCACATCGCCTGGCTGATCGTCTGCCGCGCTGGCCAGGGCGTGGGCATGGCCGCGTGCGTCGTGTGTGCCCGTGCGATGCTGCGCGACCTCTACGACCCGGCCCAGGGGGCCCATGTGATGGCGCGCGCCTCCACCTGGATGGGGCTGCTGCCGGTGGCAGGGCCCATTCTGGGCGGCTACCTCGAAACCACGCTGGGCTGGCGCGGCGCCTTCGGTGTGCTCACGCTGTTTGGCGCGACCGGCCTGGCCGTCATCGCGCTGCGGCTGCCCGAGACCCTGCAGCGCCCCAACCCCGAGGCCCTGCGCCTGCGCCCGCTGCTGGACAACTGGCGCGTGGTGCTGGGCCATCGCGGCTTCTGGGCCTACACCGCAGTGTCGAGCTTCACCTATGCCGGGCTGTTCTGCTTCATCGCCGGCTCGTCGTTCGTCATGGTGGACGTGCTGGGCCTGTCACGGCGCGAATACGGCCTGGCCTTCGCCTTCGTGACCTCGGGCTTCCTGATCGGCTCGGCCGTGTGCCGCCGCCTCGTGCCCAGACGGGGCCTGGTGCGCTCGATCCGGCTGGCCGCCTTCGTCTCGCTGGCCGCCGGCACCTCGATGGCCGGCCTGGCGCTGGCCGGGGTGCATCATCCGCTGGCCTTGATGATCCCCGCCTTCGTCTACACCTTCGCGCATGGCATCCACCAGCCGTGCGCCCAGGTGGGAGCGGTCGGGCCGTTCCCGACGCGTGCCGGCGCGGCCACGGCCCTGTCGGGCTTCCTCAGCATGGCCTTGGCCTTCGGCATGGGCTACTGGATGGGCTGGAGCTACAACGGTACCGTCTACCCCCTGGCACTGACCATCGCCGCCTGGTGCTTCGCGCTGGCTTTCGCGGCCCTGGTGGGGGTGGGCCGGTATGGTCACCCCACGGCGGCGGCGGTGCATGAAGCCCGGGACAATACGGCCCGATGAGTGCCCCCTATCTGTGCCTCGCCGGGCCCACCGCCTCAGGCAAGACCGCCGCCGCGCTGGCGCTGGCGCGGGTGCTGCCCATCGAAATCATCAGCGTGGACTCAGCCCTGGTCTACCGCGGCATGGACATCGGCACGGCCAAACCGAGCGCGGCCGAACGTGCCGCGGTGCCTCACCACCTGATCGACCTGATCGACCCCACCGAGGCCTACAGCGCCGCCCAGTTCGTGGCCGACGCCACCCGGCTGGTGAGCGAGATCCGTGCGCGCGGGCGGCTGCCGGTACTCGTGGGCGGCACCTTGCTCTACTTCAAGGCCCTGTTTGACGGGATGGACGCGCTGCCTGCGGCCGATGCGGCAGTGCGGGCACGCATCGATGCGCGCGCGGCCAGGATCGGCTGGCCGGCCCTGCATGCGGAACTGGCCCGGGTGGATCCGACCACCGCCGCCCGGCTCTCGCCCAACGACAGCCAGCGCATCCAGCGTGCGCTGGAGGTGTGGGAGCTGAGCGGCCGGCCGCTGTCGCACTGGCACACGGGCCGCGCCTGCCGCGGGCCCCACGAGCGGCCCCGGCTGATCGCCCTGGAGCCCGTGGACCGGGCCTGGCTGCACCGGCGCATCGCCGAGCGCTTCCAGGCCATGCTGGCCGCCGGGTTCATCGACGAGGTGCGCGCGCTGCGTGCGCGCGGCGACCTGAGCCTGGCCCTGCCGTCGATGCGCTGCGTGGGCTACCGGCAGGTGTGGGAGATGCTCGAAGGCTGGCATCCCCCCGGCACGCTGGCCGAGCGCGGCATCGCGGCCACCCGGCAGCTCGCCAAGCGCCAGCTCACCTGGCTGCGCAGCATGCCGTGGCGTGAGCCCGTGGCCTGCGACCGCCCCGACGCCATCGACCAGGTGGTGCGGCAGGCCCAGGCCTGGGCGCAGGAGCAGCGATGACGAGCCCCGGGCCCGTGCTGCGCGTCCGGGGCCTGGCCAAGCGCTACGACGAGACCCCGGTCTTCGAGGGCGTGGACCTGGAACTGCCGGCCGGCCGCTTCATCGCCTTGCTGGGGGAGTCCGGCGTGGGCAAGTCCACGCTGCTGAACTGCCTGGCCGGGCTCGATGCACCCTCGGCCGGTCGCATCGAGGTGCTGGGGCAGGACCTCGCCGCGCTGGACGAGGCCGGCCGGGCCCGGCTGCGGCGCGCCCACCTGGGCTTCATCTTCCAGGCCTTCCACGTGCTGCCGCACCTGAGCGTGGCCGACAACGTGGCCTTGCCCCTGCTGCTGCTCGGCCGCGACGATCCCGCGCGGGTGCAGGAGGTGTTGGCCGAGGTGGGGCTGCAGGCTCTGGCACAGCGTCTGCCCGAGCAGCTCTCGGGAGGCCAGTTGCAGCGCGTGGCCATCGCCCGCGCGCTGGTGCACCGGCCCGCGCTGCTGCTGGCCGACGAACCCTCGGGCAACCTCGACCCCGACACCGCCGAGCGCGTGATGCAGGCCCTGGCCGCACAGGTGCGCCAGCATCGCGCGGCCTGCGTGCTGGTGACCCATTCCCAAGCCGCCGCGGCCCACGCCGATGAGGTTTACAAGCTCACCTCCGACGGACTGCACCGCCTGGGCTGAATCCTTCATCGCGGCATGGGCTTTGTCCCTGAACGTTGATGCGCATCAAGACGACACCCAGGGTGGACCCCTAGAGTCTGCGCTCATCGCCACCTGCTGCACCGCGGACCCGCGCCATGTTCATTGAGCTGTATCACCACAAGGGTCATCAGTGCCTGATGTTTTGCGACACCTGCGTCGAGCACGGCGAGGCGGTGCAGGCCAACCAGTTCCTGATCGTCGATGACGACACCGGCGCGATCATCGACCCGGGTGGCAATCTGGCCTACAGCGAGCTCTACCTGGGCATGACACGGCACTTCCCGCCGCATCAACTCTCGGCCATCCTGGCCTCACATGCCGACCCGGACATCATCGCCTCGCTGGACCGCTGGATGACGGCCACCACGGCCCCCGTGTACATCTCGCGTGTGTGGGAGCGCTTCGTGCCGCACTTTTGCAAGCCGGGCAAAACGGCCGGGCGGGTGATCGGCATCCCCGATGCCGGCCTGCGCATCCGGGTGGGTCGTGGTGAACTGTGGGCCCTGCCGGCGCATTTCCTTCACGCCGAAGGCAACTTTCAGTTCTACGACCCGATCAGCCGCATTCTGTTCTCGGGCGATCTGGGCGCCTCCATGGGCCGGCAGGTCGATCCGCGCCAGCCGGTCACCTCGCTGAGCGCGCACATTGCCGCCATGGAGGGCTTCCACCGCCGCTACATGGTGTCGAACAAGGTGCTGCGTCTGTGGGCCCGCATGGTGCGCACGCTGGACATCGCGATGATCGTGCCGCAGCACGGCGCTCCCATGGCCGGCGCCGCAGTGCGCGAGTTCATCGAATGGGTGCAGGACCTGTCGTGCGGCATCGACCTGCTGGGCGATGCCCACTACAGCGTGCCGACCGCTGCCGACTGAGCCATTGCTGGCGCACACTGCGTCTGCGCAGCGCCATACACCCGGTTGCGACCGGCGCGCTTGGCTTCGTACAGCGCCACATCCGCATCGTGGATCATGGCTTTGAGATCCGCATGCGAGGCATGCATGGCCGCCACGCCGATGCTGACCGTGGCGCCCACTTGCTGGCCCTGCCAGTCGATACGGACGTGCTGCAAAGCCGCGCGGATGCGCTCGGCCATGGCCAAAGCGCCCGACAGGCTCGTTTGTGGCAGCAACACCGCCAGTTCCTCGCCGCCATAGCGCGCCAGCACATCGGTGCTGCGCAAGGATGCATCGCAGGCCCGCGCCAAGGTTTGCAGCATCAAATCGCCGGCATGATGGCCGTGGGCGTCGTTGATGCGTTTGAAGTCGTCCACATCGATCAGCAAGACTGCCAACGGCAGTCCGTGCCGATGCGCGCGCGCCCACTCCTGCTCGCTGCGCTCCCAGAAGTGACGACGGTTGTAGCAGCCGGTCAAATCGTCAGTGATCGCCAAAGTCTGCAAGCGCTGGCGCAACTGCTCCAGCCGGAACACCAGCTGCAAAATGGCATAAATGACGGGCGGGGCCGATACCCCGACACACACCGTGGCAATGAGCAAACCCAGGCGCCATGAGCCTTGTCCCAGCACGCCGATCACGGTCACAGTGATGAGCGCCGCCAGGACCCAGGCCACGAACACCAGCAACACCACCGATGGCCACAGGCCAAGCGAAAGCAAGCAGGCATGCCAGCGATCCCATTGCCAATCGGCAGCCTCGCTGCCTGAAGCCACGCGGCGAATAGAGGTCATGGCCTGTCGCCCTTGAACCAAAAGTTTTTTATCCTCGCATGCTTCGTGGGGATAGGGGAATTCCCGCTCGATACCCCCCCCTCAAATGAGTGGGTCATCTGACCGAGAGCGATGTTTCAGCCGGCCCGGACGCCATGCCCACCGTCGCCGACAATCCCTCCGACCCCTCCCGACCCCGAGCGTTCCGTTACCACCCCATGACCTGCTTGCGCTGGTGGACCCGCCTGTCCTGGCCTGAATGGCGCCATCACCCCTGGCGCCACGGCATGGCCTTGCTGGCCGTCTTGCTGGGCGTGGCCCTGGCCTTCGCGGTGCACCTGATCAACCAGTCGGCCCTGGGCGAGTTCAGCGCGGCGGTGCGCTCGATCCAGGGCGAGCCCGACGTGGAGCTGCGAGCCGTGCGCGGCGGCTTCGATGAAGCCCTGTACGAAACGCTCGTGCGCCATCCCGGCATCGCCCGCGCCAGTGCGGTGATCGAGCTGTCCACCTACGCCCGCGACCGCCGCGGCGCTCGCGTGGCCCTCAGGCTGGTCGGGCTCGATCCGCTCGTGGCACCGGAACTCGCGCCCGCGCTGGCACCGCGCCTGGCCGAGGGCCAGGACCGCTTGGCGCTGCTCGCCCCCGACAGCCTGTCGCTGAACGCAACGGCACGCGAGGCCCTGGGGCTGGCCCCGGGGGACACCGTCGAGGTCCAAAGCGGACTGGCCTGGCGCCGCTTCACCGTGGTGGGCGCGGTCGTGGGCGAGGGGAAGGCGGGTGAAGTGGTCGAAATCGTTGCCGCACAACGGCACTTCGGACTGCTCGGACGGCTCGGCCACATCAACCTGCGCCTGCAGCCGGGGGAACGCTGGGAGGCAGTGCAGCGCACGCTCGACCTGCCGCCCGACGTGCAGTGGCAAACGCCCGACCAGGCTTCGCAGCGGCTGTCCAATGTCTCGCGGGCCTACCGCGTCAATCTCACCGTGCTGGCCCTGGTGGCCCTGTTCACCGGCGCCTTCCTGGTGTTCTCGGTGATGTCGCTGTCGGTGGCCAAGCGCGTGCCGCAGTTCGCGCTGCTGGGCGTGCTGGGGCTGGACGAGCGCGAACGGCTGCGGCTGGTGCTGACCGAAGCCGCGGTGCTGGGCGGCCTGGGCAGTCTGCTGGGCCTGGCCCTGGGAGCGGCGCTGGCGCACGCTGCGCTGACCTGGCTGGCCGGCGATCTGGGCGGTGGTTTCTTCCCGGGCGTGGCCCCCCGCCTGCAATGGTCCACACCGGCCGCCCTGGGCTATGCCGGCCTGGGCGTGGCCGCTGCGCTGGCCGGCAGTTGGCTGCCGGCACGCAGGGCGCAGCGCCTGGCGCCCGCCCAGGGACTCAAGGGCCTGGGCCCCGGCGCCAGCGGCCGCGCCCATCCCGTCTGGGGTCTGGGACTCCTGGCTGCCGGGGGGCTGCTCGCGCTGTTGCCCCCGGTGGCTGGGCTGCCGCTGTTCGCCTACTTCGCCGTGGCGGCCGTGCTGCTCGGCGGCATCGTCTGCGTCCCGACGGTGGTCAGCGCGCTGACCGCCACCGGGTCCGCGCGCCTGCGGCGCCACCCCGGGTTGCTGCTGGCGGCTCAGCGGGCCCGCCACCAGGGCCACACGGCCACCGTCGCGGTGGCCGGCGTGGTGGCAAGCCTCAGCCTCGCGGTGGCCCTGACGACCATGGTCGCCAGCTTCCGCGCCTCGGTGTCGGGCTGGCTCGATGCCGTGCTGCCGGCCGATCTCTATGCGCGCACGGCCGTCAGCTCGGCGGCCGCCGAGACCGCCTTCCTCGACCCGAGCTTCGTGGAGGCGGTGCGCACCCTGCCGGGCATACGCCACGTCGAAACCTTGCGCGTGGTGACGCTGAACCTCGATCCGGCACGCCCCGGCGTGGTGCTCATCGCCCGCCCGCTGTCCACCCCGGCGCAGTCCCTGCCGCTCACCGGGTCCTTGCTGCCACCCGAAGCCGGACTCGTCTCGAGCTACGTCAGCGAAGCCGTCGTGGACCTCTACGGCGTGCGGCCCGGCCAGGTGTTCGCCCTGCCGCTGATCGAGGGCCGCCCGCCCGTGCCCACCTGGGTGCGCGGCATCTGGCGCGACTACGCCCGGCAGCACGGCAGCGTGGTGATCGACAGCGCCGACTTCCTGCGGCTGAGCGGGGATGCGCGTGTCAACGACCTGGCCCTGTGGCTGGACGACGGCACCTCCACGGCCGAGGTGCAGGCCGCCGTGCGCGCCCTCGCCCCCGACCCGACGCTGATCGAATTTGCCGAACCGCGGGAGATCCGCGCCGCCTCGCTGCGCATCTTCGACCGCAGTTTTGCCGTGACCTATTGGCTGCAGGCCGTGGCGATCGCCATCGGCCTGTTTGGCGTGGCCGCCAGCTTCTCGGCCCAGGTGCTGGCGCGGCGCAAGGAATTCGGCCTGCTGCGGCACCTGGGCTTCACGCGCGGCCAGGTGTTGGGCATCGTCGCGGGCGAAGGCCTGGTCTGGAGCGGCGCCGGCGCCCTGCTCGGCCTGGCCCTGGGGCTGGCGGTCAGTGTGATCCTGGTGCACGTGGTCAACCCGCAGAGCTTCCACTGGACCATGGAACTGCTGCCCCCCTGGGGCCGGCTGGTCGCGCTGGCCGCTGCGATGGTGGCCGCCGGCGCGCTCACCGCCGCGCTCAGCGGCCGAGCCGCTGCCGGCCGCGACGCCGTGCTCGCCGTCAAGGAGGACTGGTGATGCAACGCCGCACCCTGCTCGGCGCCACGCTCCTTCTGGCTCCCTCGCTATCGCGAGCGCAAGGGCGGGTCCAGCCGGGCACCCGGCTGCAGTTCCCGCGCGATCATGGCGCCCATCCCGAGCACCGCACCGAATGGTGGTACATCACGGGCGTCCTGCAGGCGCAGCCACAGGCCTTGCCCTGGGGGTTCCAGATCACCTTCTTCCGCTCGCGCAACGACCTCGCCGGAGACAATCCCAGCGCGTTCACCCCGCGCCAGCTCGTCTTTGCCCACCTGGCCGTGACCGACCTGGCCGGCCGCCGGCTGCTGCACGACCAGCGCATCGCCCGCGAGGGCTTCGGCCTGGCGCATGCCGGCACGGTCGACACCGACCTGCGCCTTCGCGATTGGACCTTGCAGCGCGAGGGGTCCGTGCAGGCCGCCCTGTACCGAGCCCGGCTCGCCTCGCGGGACTTCGGTCTGCAGCTCGACATCGCCCAGACCCAGCCCGTGCTGCTCCAAGGTCAAGCCGGCTACTCGCGCAAGGGCCCTGATCCATCGCAGGCCAGCCACTACTACAGCCACCCTCAGATGTCGGTGCAGGGCCGGCTGCGGCTGCACGACCGGGAGCATGCGGTGAGCGGCCGCGCCTGGCTGGACCACGAATGGAGCGAGGCCCTGATGCATCCCGAGGCCGTGGGCTGGGACTGGGTG
>NZ_JBKBVU010000086.1:0-12949 GCF_046289365.1 Caldimonas sp.
AGTGTGGCCAGCTCGGTCTGATCATCGTCGACTACCTGCAGTTGATGAGCGGCAGCGCTGGCAGCAGCGACGAGAATCGCGCGACCGTGATCGGCGAGATCTCGCGCGGCCTCAAGGCCCTGGCCAAGGAGTTGCGCTGCCCCGTCATCGCGTTGTCGCAGCTCAACCGCAGCGTCGAGACACGCACCGACAAGCGCCCCATGATGAGCGATCTGCGCGAATCGGGCGCGATCGAACAGGATGCCGACGTCATCATGTTCATCTATCGCGACGAGTACTACACCAAAGACCAATGCAAGGAGCCCGGCGTGGCCGAGATCATCATCGGCAAACAGCGCAACGGGCCGGTGGGCACCGTCAAGCTCACGTTCCTGAAGCCGCTCACCAAGTTCGAGAATCTGGCGCCCGGCGCGCTGGGCGGCGGCGACTATTGATCGCCGCCAGCGACTCGATCAGAGCACTTCGCTCGCAAAATCGGCCAGGCGCGAGCGCTCGCCGCGGGCGAGCGTCACGTGTCCGCTGTGCGGCCAGCCCTTGAACCGGTCCACCGCATACGTGAGGCCCGAACTGCCTTCGGTGAGGTAGGGTGTGTCGATCTGCGCGAGGTTGCCCAGACAGACGATCTTCGTGCCGGGGCCGGCCCGGGTGATCAGCGTCTTCATCTGCTTGGGCGTGAGGTTCTGGGCCTCGTCGATGATGACGAACTTGTTCAGGAAAGTGCGTCCGCGCATGAAGTTCATGCTCTTGATCTTCACCTTCGAGCGCACCAACTCATTGGTGGCGGCACGCCCCCAATCGCCGGCGCTGGCGTCCGTGCGGGCGAGCACCTCCAGGTTGTCGTCCAGCGCCCCCATCCAGGGCGACATCTTCTCTTCCTCGGTCCCGGGCAGGTAGCCGATGTCCTCGCCCACGGGCACGGTGACCCGGGTCACGATGATCTCGGTGTAGCGCCGCTCGTCGAGCACCTGGCTCAGGGCGGCGGCCAGCGTCATCAGCGTCTTGCCGGTGCCGGCCGTGCCGGTGAGGGTGACGAAGTCGCACTCCGGGTCCATCAGCAGGTTGAGCGCGAAGTTCTGTTCGCGATTGCGCGCGGTGATGCCCCACACGGCGTTCTTCTGGTGCGTGTACTCCTTGCAGGTGCGCAACACGGCGGTCTTGCCGGTGATCTCGGTGACCTTGGCGTACAGCGGTGTCACCCCTGGGGCCTCGAGATAGACGAATTGGTTGATCAGCAGCGCCGGCACAAGCGGGCCGCTGATGCGGTAGTAAGTGAAGCCGCCCTGCTGCCAGCTTTCCATGGTCTTGCCGTGCCGCTCCCAGAAATCGCCCGGCAGCGGCAGCACCCCGGTGTAGAGCAGGTCGCCGTCTTCGAGGGCCTTGTCGTTGTAGTAGTCCTCGGCCGGCAGGCCCAGGGCGCGGGCCTTGATGCGCATGTTGATGTCCTTGGACACCAGCACCACGTCGCGTTCCGGGTACTTTTGGCGCAGTGACTGCACCACGCCGAGGATCTGGTTGTCGGCCTTGCCCTGGGGCAGACCCACGGGCAGTTGCACATCGACGAGCTGGGTCTGGAAGAACAGGCGGCCCCCGGCTTCGCGGTGCCCGGTCTTCGACAGGGCCACGCCCTCGGGGAAGCTTGCATTCGTCTGTGCCACCAGGGCATCGAGCTCGCGGCTGACCTGGCGGGCATTGCGAGCCACCTCGGACATGCCGCGTTTGTGGCTGTCGAGCTCCTCCAGCGTGATCATTGGCAGGTAGATGTCGTGCTCTTCGAAGCGGTAGATCGACATCGGGTCGTGCATCAGCACGTTGGTGTCGAGCACGAAAAGCTTGGGGGGGCCTTCCCGGTGCGGCCGCTTCGGGCGGACATGGGTCTGCGCCATCGCTGCGGCGGGCGCGGCGGGCACTGTGGGCGCGGCCGGCGCGGGTGCCGCAGGGCGCGGGGCCGGGGGAGCCAACGTCGCCGGGGCATCGGCGCGCAGTTCCAGCAGGCTGTGGGAGGCCAGTTCGGCCTTCTGCGAACGGGGGGTCTTGCGGGGCGCGCTCTGCGCGTCGATGTCGGACGGAGTCAGCAGGGTGGCTTTCTTCGTGGGCGGCTTGGGCAGGGGCATCGTCTGGCGGGTTCAGGCGGCGGAAACAAAAAAGCCGCACAGCAAGCTGGGCGGCTTTGCGGGGATGCGGCGGTGACGACTCTGGGATCGGCTCGACGGCATGACCTCATTATGCACAGCCGGTTGGGCGGCGCAATGACGCCGCGTTGCATGCCGGCTGCAGGCGGATGTCCGGCCTAGGGGCCTCAGGCAGCCTTCTTCAGCGCCTTGACGGCCTTGAGGACTTCGTCCACATGGCCGGCCACCTTGATGCCGCGCCACTCGTGGCGCAGGATGCCTTCGCCGTCGATCACGAAGGTGCTGCGCTCGATGCCTTTGACTTTCTTGCCGTACATGATCTTGTTCTTGACCACACCGAACATGTGGCAGAGCTTCTCCTCGGTGTCGGCGATCAGCTCGAAGGGCAGCTCCAGGTTCTGCTTGAACTTGTCGTGCGAGGCCATGTTGTCACGCGACACGCCAAACACCACTGCGCCGGATTTCACAAAATCCTTGTGCTTGTCGCGAAACTGCATGGCTTCGGTGGTGCAGCCCGGGGTATTGTCCTTGGGGTAGAAATACAGCACGACGATCTGACCCGCATAGGCCTGGGGCGTGAACTTCACCCCGTTCGTGGCAAGCGCTTCAAAGTCCGGGAGAGGTTTATTGAGGGCTGGCGTCATGTAGGTGTTGAAGAGGGTTGCGCCCGTTCAGGCCTAGCCCGAAATTATAGCTCCACCCCTGTCGATATCCCCTGCCAATGACGGGTTGGTCGCCGATTGTGCAGGCCGGTCCTTCAGTGGCCAGACACCGGGGAGGACATCATCAGCAGGGCCACCACGCTGCGGCCTTCGCCGGCCAGGATGTTGTAGGTGCGGCAGGCGGCGGCGGTGTCCATCGTTTCCACGCCAATGCGCCGCGCCATCAACGGCTGCAGGAGTTGCGGCCGGGCGAACTGCAGCCGCGTGCCGGTGCCCAGCAGCACGACCTCCGGCGCGAGGTCGGCGACCCGGGTGAAGTCCTCGACCGTCAGGTCGGCCACGACCTGGCAGGACCAGGCCTGCACCGGCCCACGCCACGGCACGAGCAGGCTGCCGGAGTGCACCACGGCGTTCACGGCGATGCCGCTGGCCGTGTGGGCCGTGATGATGTTCAAGGACGAATCGGCGCGGTCGGGCTGCAGTTTCACGGCAAGGATGACGCAAGGGGCGTCAACGGGGTGGGCGGCTCGCCACCGGGGGCGGTCGGCGTCGGGCCTGTGGTTAAATTATAGATTTTGCACTGCAGCGATAACCGTGCAATCCGCGATTGCCGCAGTCCTTTCAAGGGCTCGCGCCCAGGGAGTGTTCTCGTGAAACCCGTCGCCAAGTCGGCCAAGCTGGCCAATGTCTGCTACGACATCCGCGGGCCGGTGCTGGAGAAGGCCCGCGAGATGGAGGAAGAGGGCCACAAGATCATCAAGCTGAACATCGGCAACCTGGCGGTGTTCGGGCTGGAGCCGCCCGACGAGATCGTGCAGGACATGATCCGCAACCTGCCTCATACCGCGGGCTACACCGACTCCAAGGGCTTGTTCGCGCCGCGCCGGGCCGTGGTGCACTACACGCAGGAGAAGAACATCCGCGGTGTGACGGTGGATGATGTCTACCTGGGCAATGGGGCGTCCGAGCTGATCGCGATGAGCATGAACGCTCTGCTCAACGACGGCGACGAGGTGTTGATTCCGGCGCCCGACTATCCGCTGTACACCGCGGTGGTGTCGCTGTCCGGGGGCACGCCGGTGCATTACATGTGCGACGAGCAGTCCGACTGGATGCCCGACATCGCCGACATCAGGGCCAAGATCACGCCGCGCACCAAGGCGCTGGTGGTGATCAACCCGAACAACCCGACGGGCGCGCTGTATCCCGAGTCGGTGCTGCTGGAGCTGGTCGAGATCGCGCGTCAGCACCAGCTCATCATCTTTGCCGACGAGATCTACGACAAGACGCTGTACGACGGCCACACGCACACCAGCATCGCGTCGTTGGCCGACGACGTGCTCTTCGTCACCTTCAACGGGCTGTCGAAAAACTACCGCTCCTGCGGCTACCGGGCCGGCTGGATGGTGGTGTCGGGAGAGAAGAAGCACGCACGGGATTACATCGAGGGCCTGAACATGCTGGCCTCGATGCGCCTGTGTGCGAACACGCCGGGTCAACTGGCCATCCAGACGGCGCTTGGGGGTTACCAGAGCATCAAGGACCTGGTCGCGCCGGGCGGTCGCCTGTGTCGTCAGCGCGACCTCGCGCACAAGCTGCTGACGGACATTCCCGGCGTCAGCTGTGTCAAACCCAAGGCGGCGTTGTACATGTTCCCGCGCCTGGATCCCAAGCTCTATCCAGTGGCCGACGACCAGCAGTTCGCCTACGAGCTGCTGGCCGAGGAGAAGGTGCTCATCGTGCAGGGCACCGGCTTCAACTGGCCGCATCCGGATCATTTCCGCCTGGTCTTTCTGCCCAATTCGGACGACCTGGCCGAGGCGATCGGGCGCATCGCCCGCTTTCTCGAGCACTATCGCAAGCGTCACTCTCACGGATCGAACGCATGAACTCCTTCCAGAATCCGATGCGCCTTGGCCTGCTGGGGGCCGGTGTCGTCGCCACCGGTGTCGTCAACGTGCTGGTACGCAACCAGGCCGAGATCCAGCGCCGCGCCGGCCGCGGCATCGTGGTGACCCGTGTGGGTGCGCGCAACCCGGCCAAGGCCCGTGCCGCCCTGGGCGAGGAGCTCACGATCACTGACGATCTCGATGCCGTCGCGACCGACCCGCAGGTGGACATCGTCGTCGAGCTGATCGGCGGCACCACCCGCGCGCGCGAGCTGGTGCTCAAGGCGATTGCCGCAGGCAAGCACGTGGTTACGGCCAACAAGGCCCTGCTGGCCGTGCACGGCACCGAGATCTTCGCCGCGGCTGGTGACAAGGGCGTGATGGTGGCCTTCGAGGCCGCCGTGGCCGGGGGCATTCCCATCATCAAGGCATTGCGCGAGGGCCTCACAGCCAACCGCATCCAATGGATCGCCGGGATCATCAACGGCACCACGAATTTCATCCTGAGCGAGATGCGCTCCAAGGGACTGGATTTCGACACCGTGCTTCGGGAGGCGCAGCGTCTGGGTTATGCCGAGGCCGATCCGACCTTCGACATCGAGGGCGTGGACGCAGCGCACAAGGCCACCATCATGAGCGCGATCGCCTTCGGCATCCCGATGCAGTTCGACAAGGCCTATGTCGAAGGCATCACCCGGCTGAAGGCGGCCGATATCACGTATGCCGAGCAGCTCGGTTATCGCATCAAACTGCTGGGCGTGACGCGCCGCCGCGATGATCTGCCCGGCGGCGGTATCGAGCTGCGCGTGCATCCCACGCTGGTGCCGGCCAAACGCCTCATTGCCAACGTGGAAGGCGCGATGAACGCGGTCGTGGTGCACGGTGATGCTGTAGGCTCGACGCTCTACTATGGCAAGGGCGCCGGCTCGGAGCCCACCGCCTCGGCGGTGGTGGCCGATCTGGTGGACGTGACTCGCCTGCACACGGCAGACCCTGACCATCGCGTGCCCCACCTGGCGTTCCAGCCCGATGCGCTGGACAACGTGCCGGTCCTGCCGATCGAGGACGTGGTCACGTCCTTCTATCTGAGACTGCGTGTGGCTGACCAGACCGGCGTGCTCGCGCGCATCACCGGCATCCTGGCCGAGCATGACATCTCCATCGATGCCGTGTTGCAGCGCGAGGCGGGCGACGACGAGAATCAGACCGACTTGATCATCCTGACGCACGAGACCCGCGAAGGCCGCATGAACGAGGCGATCGGGAAGATGCAGGCCCTGCCCACGGTGCTCGAGCCCATCGTGCGCATCCGCAAGGAAGAGCTGAACTAGACCATGAAGTACATCAGCACCCGCGGCGACCGCACCGAGCGCGGCTTCTCGGAAATCCTGCTGGAGGGCCTGGCACCCGACGGCGGGCTGTACCTGCCCGTGGCCTATCCCCGCGTGGACGGGCCCACCTTGCAGCGCTGGCGTGGCCTGAGCTATGCCGAGCTCGCCTTCGAGATCCTGTCGCTCTACATCGACGACATCCCGGCGGCCGACCTGCGCGCGCTGGTCTCGCGCACCTACACCAAGGAGGTGTTCGGCACCGAGGCCATCACGCCGCTCAAGCCGCTGGGCGAGGGCTTCTACCTGGAGGCGCTGTCCAACGGCCCGACGCTCGCCTTCAAGGACATGGCGATGCAATTGCTGGGTCAGTTGTTCGAGTATGAACTCGGCCGTCGCGGCGAGGAACTCAACATCCTGGGCGCGACCTCGGGCGACACTGGCAGCGCGGCCGAGTATGCGATGCGCGGCAAGCGGGGCGTGCGGGTGTTCATGCTCTCGCCCCATGGCCGCATGAGCCCCTTCCAGCAGGCCCAGATGTACAGCCTGCAGGATCCCAACATCCACAACCTGGCTATCGAGGGGGTGTTCGACGACTGCCAGGACATCGTCAAGGCGGTGTCGAACGACCTGGACTTCAAGCGCCGCCACCGGATCGGCACGGTGAACTCCATCAACTGGGCGCGGTTGCTGGCCCAGGTGGTGTACTACTTTGCCGGCTACTTCCAGGCCACCCGCAGCAACGATGAGGTGGTCAGCTTTTGCGTGCCCTCGGGCAACTTTGGCAATGTCTGCGCCGGTCACGTCGCCCGGATGATGGGGCTGCCGATCCACCGTCTGGTGGTGGCCACCAACGAGAACGACGTGCTCGACGAGTTCTTCCGCACCGGCACGTACCGGGTGCGAAAGGCGGCGGAGACCTTCGAGACCTCGAGTCCTTCGATGGACATCTCCAAGGCCTCGAACTTCGAGCGCTTCGTGTTCGACCTGCTCGGGCGCGATGCCGGGCGCACCTCGCGGCTCTTTCGCGAGGCCGTGGAGCGGGAGGGCGCCTTCACGCTCACGCCGGCGGAGTTCGCCAAGGTGGCCGACTATGGCTTCGTCTCGGGCCGCAGCACCCACGCCGACCGGCTGGCCACCATCCGCGACGTGCACGCGCGCTATGGTGTCATGATCGACACCCATACCGCCGACGGGGTGAAAGTGGCCCGCGAGCATCTGGAGCGGGGCATCCCGATGATCGTGCTGGAGACGGCCCTGCCCGCCAAGTTCGCCGAGACCCTGCGCGAGGCTCTGGGCTGCGAGCCTGAGCGGCCGGCCGCCCTGCAAGGCCTGGAGAACCTCCCCAGACGCTTCAAGGTCATGGGGGTCGATGCCGACGCGGTGAAGCGCTACATCGCCGAGAATTGCCGTTGACACGTGCCGGCTCCGGAGCACGCGGGATGCGAGCATGAAGGTGGTGGGTTTCTGCGGCTACTCCGGGTCGGGCAAGACCACGCTGGTCGAGCAGGTGATCGCCGGCTTGAAGCTGGCGGGGCAGCGGGTGTCGGTGGTCAAGCATGCCCACCATAGCTTCGACGTCGATCATCCAGGCAAGGACTCCTGGCGCCACCGGCAGGCCGGTGCCTTCGAAGTGGTGGTGGCCTCCGACCGGCGCTTGGCCAAGATCCGCGAATTCGAGGTGCCTTGCGAGCCCACCGTCCACCAGCTCATTGCCGAACTCTACGACTGCGACTGGGTGCTCGTGGAAGGTTTCAAGCATGCCGACCTCTTCAAGATCGAGGTGTGGCGGGCCTCGCTCGGACACCCGGCGCAGTACATCGAGGACCCCTTCGTGACGGCAATCGCCACCGACAGCCCCGGGCAGTTGCCCCATGCCACCTTGCGCCCGGTGCTGGACCTGAACGACGCCGCCAGCGTGGTGGAGCACCTGCTGCACAATCAGGACCGTTATGAGTACCGCTCCCCGTTCTCCGATGCTCAGCCTGGAGGAGGCGTTGGCGAAGCTGCTGGCAGCGGCTACGCCGGTCTCCGGGACTGAAGATCTGCCCACTGCCCAGGCCCTGGGCCGGGTGCTGGCGCGCGATCTGGTCTCGCCGCTGGACGTTCCCCCGCTGGCCAACAGCTCGATGGATGGATATGCCGTGCGCTCGGCGGACGTGCCCGCTGCTGGCACCGTGCTGCCGGTCAGTCAGCGTATCGCGGCCGGGCAGGTCGGTGCGGTGCTGCAGCCCGGCACGGCAGCGCGCATCTTCACCGGGGCGCCGTTGCCCGAGGGCGCCGATGCCGTCGTGATGCAAGAGCAGTGCGAGCCGCTGGATGGCTCGGTGCGGATCCTCGCCGTGCCGGCGCCGGGGCAGTGGGTGCGCCAGCGCGGGGAGGACCTGCGCGAGGGGGCGGTGGTGCTGGCCCGCGGCCGGCGCCTGACGCCTCAGGCCTTGGGGCTGGCGGCCACGGCCGGGGCGGCCAGCCTGCCGGTGATGCGCCGTGTGCGCGTGGCCTTGCTGTCCACCGGCGACGAGCTGGTGATGCCCGGCCAGCCGCTGCGACCGGGGGCCATTTACAACGCCAACCGCGACACGCTGCGGGGACTGCTCGCCCAGTTCGGCTGCGCGTGCACCGATCTGGGCATCGTGCCCGACAGCCTGGAAGCCACACGTGCGGCCCTGCGTGAAGCTGCCCGCGATCACGATCTGATCCTCAGCTCGGGCGGGGTGTCGGTGGGGGAGGAGGATCACATCCGCCCGGCCGTGAATGCCGAGGGGCGCCTGGACCTCTGGCAGATCGCGATCAAACCCGGCAAGCCGCTGGCCTTCGGCCAGGTCCGACGCGAGGGGGGGGGCGAAGCGGCCTTCATCGGCTTGCCGGGCAACCCGGTGTCGAGCTTCATCACCTTCTTGCTGCTGGTGCGTCCCTTCCTGCTGGCCCTGCAGGGGGCTGATCCCGCCGCACCGCGTGGCGTGTGGCTGGAAGCGGGTTTCGACTGGCCTCGGCCCGACCGCCGGCGCGAGTTCCTGCGTGTGCGGCGCGAGGATGACGGGCGGCTCGCCCTGTTCCCAAACCAGAGTTCGGGGGTGCTCACCTCGGCCGTGTGGGCCGACGGGGTCGTCGATGTGCCGCCGGGGCAGCCCATTGTCCGGGGGGAGCGGGTGCGTTTCATGTCTTTTGCCGAGTGGATGCAATGAAGGTCACGGTGAAGTACTTTGCCTCGATCCGCGAGGCCCTGGGCTCGCAGGAGAGCGTCGAGGTGCCCGAAGGCAGCACCGTGGGCAGCCTGCGCATGATGCTGCAGTCCCGATCGGGGGCCCATGCCGAGGCCCTGGCCCCGGGCCGCGCCCTGCGCGCGGCGCTGGATCAGGCGCTGTGCGATGAATCAGCGCTGCTGCGCGACGGGGCCGAGGTGGCCTTCTTTCCCCCCGTGACCGGAGGCTGAGCATGAGCGGGCCGCGCGTGCGCATCCAGACCGAGGACTTCGACCTCGGTGTCGAGGTGGCGGCCTTGCGTGCCGGCGATGCCGGGGTGGGGGCAGTGGCGGTCTTCGTGGGCACCGTGCGCGACCGCAACGAGGGCCAGGGCGTGAGTTGCATGGAGTTGGAGCACTATCCCGGAATGACCGAAAAGGCCATCGAAGCCATGATCGACGAAGCGCACCGGCGCTTCGACATCCGCGCCGCCCGTGTGATTCACCGGGTCGGCCTGCTGCAGCCGCAGGATCAAATCGTCTATGTGGGCGTGAGCTCTGCCCACCGCGGCGAGGCCTTCCAGGCCTGCGAGTTCCTGATGGACTACCTCAAGACCCAGGCGCCCTTCTGGAAGAAGGAGACCACCCCGGCAGGCTCGCGCTGGGTGGATGCGCGGGTGAGCGATGACGAGGCGCTGCGGCGCTGGGGCATCGAGGCCGCCAACGCAGGGACGACGGGATCCCGATGAGCGGGGCACTCCACGCCGGTGGGGCCCTGGCGGTCGGGCTGGGGGCAGGCCTGGGCGGCATGGCGCGCTGGGCCGTGAGTGTGTGGCTCAACGCGGCCTGGGAGGGCTTTCCGCTGGGGACGCTGGTGGTCAACCTGCTGGGCGGTCTGTGCATTGGCCTGGCCATGGCCTGGCTGGCCCGCCACCCCGACGAGGGCCTGCGCCTGCTACTGGTGACGGGCTTTTTGGGCGGGTTCACCACCTTCTCGGCGTTTTCGCTGGAGTCGCTGCACCTGCTGCAAAAAGAGCATTGGCTGCTGTGGGCGATGCATGCCCTGGGCCATGTGCTGGGGGCCTTGGCCGCCTGCGCCCTGGGCTGGCGATTACTGCGCGGCTGGATCGGCTGAGCCCGGGCGGCGTCTCGGCTTGATCGAACGCAAGCCGCGGGGCTTGGAGGCGCGTCGTGTGCCCGGCACACTTGAAAGCGGCCGCTCGCCCCCCACCTCGGAGTCAGTTGGAGGTTACTCATGCGACTCGACAAGCTCACCACCAAGTTCCAGGAGGCCTTGGGCGACGCCCAGAGCCTGGCGCTGGCCCACGACAACCCCTACATTGAGCCGGCGCACGTGCTGTTGGCCATGTTGCAGCAGGACGATGGCCCCAAGGCCCTGCTGGCACGCGCCGGCGTCAACACCGGCGGCTTGCACAAGGCGGTGGAGGCCGCGATCAAACGCCTGCCCCAGGTGCAAGGCGCCGAGCAGGTCCAGGTCGGCCGCGACACCGTGAGCCTGCTGCAGGCGGCCGAGAAAGAAGCGCTCAAGCGCGGCGACCAGTTTGTCGCCAGTGAAATGTTCCTGCTGGCTTTGTGTGACACCAAGGCTGAGATCGGCCAAATCGCCAAGGACCATGGCTTGAACCGCAAGTCTTTGGAGGCCGCAGTCGAAGCAGTGCGCGGCGGGCAGGCGGTGGACCATGCCGAGGCCGAGGGCCAGCGCGAGGCCCTGAAGAAATACACGCTCGATCTGACCGAACGCGCCCGGCAAGGCAAGCTCGACCCGGTGATCGGCCGTGACGACGAGATCCGCCGCGCCATCCAGGTGCTGCAGCGCCGCTCGAAGAACAACCCGGTGCTCATCGGTGAGCCCGGCGTGGGCAAGACGGCCATCGTCGAAGGCCTGGCCCAGCGCATCGTGGCTGGCGAGGTGCCCGACACCCTGAAGGACAAGCGCGTGCTGGTGCTCGACATGGCGGGCCTGCTGGCCGGTGCGAAGTACCGTGGCGAGTTCGAGGAGCGCCTGAAGGCCGTGCTCAAGGAGGTGGCCGCCGACGAGGGCCGCATCATCCTCTTCATCGACGAGATCCACACGATGGTGGGCGCGGGCAAGGCCGAAGGGGCCATTGACGCGGGCAATATGCTCAAGCCGGCGCTGGCGCGTGGCGAGCTGCACTGCATCGGCGCGACCACGCTGGATGAGTATCGCAAGTACATCGAGAAGGATGCGGCCCTGGAGCGCCGCTTCCAGAAGATCCTGGTCGACGAGCCCAGTGTCGAGCAGACCATCGCGATCCTGCGCGGCCTGCAGGAGAAGTACGAAGTGCACCACGGCGTGGAGATCACCGACCCGGCCATCGTCGCCGCGGCCGAGCTCTCGCACCGTTACATCACCGACCGCTTCCTGCCCGACAAGGCCATCGACCTGATCGATGAGGCCGCGGCAAAGATCAAGATCGAGATCGACTCCAAGCCCGAGGCGATGGACCGCCTCGACCGGCGTCTGATCCAGCTCAAGATCGAGCGCGAGGCGGTGCGCAAGGAGAAGGACGAGGCCTCGATCAAGCGTCTGGGCCTGCTCGAGGAGGAGATCGCGCGTCTGGAGCGCGAATACGCCGACTTGGAGGAGATCTGGAAGGCCGAGAAGGCCAGCGCCCTGGGCTCCGCCCAGATCAAGGAGGAGATCGACAAGATCCGCTTCCAGATCGAGGAGTTCACGCGCAAGGGCGACTTCAACAAGGTGGCCGAACTGCAGTACGGCCGCCTGCCCGAGCTCGAGAAGCGGCTGAAGGAGGCGCAGGCCAAGGAAACCGACAAGGCCAAGGGGGCGAAGGAGGGCGGCCGGCCGCAGTTGCTGCGCACCCAGGTGGGCGCCGAGGAGATCGCCGAGGTCGTCTCGCGCGCCACGGGCATCCCGGTGAGCAAGCTCATGCAAGGCGAACGGGAGAAACTGCTGCAGATGGAGGCCCGTCTGCACGAGCGGGTGGTGGGTCAAGACGAGGCCATCACTGCGGTGGCCAACGCCATCCGTCGCTCACGCGCCGGGCTGTCCGACCCGAACCGCCCGCTGGGCAGCTTCCTCTTCCTCGGGCCCACGGGCGTGGGCAAGACCGAGTTGTGCAAGGCCTTGGCCGGCTTCCTGTTCGACAGCGACGACCACATGGTGCGCATCGACATGAGTGAATTCATGGAGAAGCACTCGGTCAGCCGCCTGATCGGTGCGCCCCCGGGCTACGTGGGCTATGACGAGGGGGGCTACCTTACCGAGGCCGTGCGCCGCAAGCCTTACAGCGTGCTGCTGCTCGACGAGGTGGAGAAGGCCCACCCCGATGTGTTCAACGTACTGCTGCAGGTGCTCGACGACGGCCGCCTGACCGATGGCCAGGGCCGCACCGTGGACTTCAAGAACACCGTGATCGTGATGACCAGCAACCTGGGCTCGCACCAGATCATGCAGATGGCCGGCCAGGACAGCGAGCTGATCCGCGAGGCGGTGTGGGCCGAAGTCAAACAGCACTTCCGGCCCGAGTTCCTCAACCGCATCGACGAGACCGTGGTTTTCCACGCCCTGGACCAACAGCACATCGAGGCGATCGCGAAGATCCAGCTCAAGCACCTGGAACAGCGCCTGGAGAAGATGGACATGCGGCTGGAGGTCTCACCCGAAGCTTTGGCCGAGCTGGCCAAGGTGGGCTTCGACCCGGTCTTCGGGGCGCGGCCGCTCAAACGGGCGATCCAGCACCGCATCGAGAATCCGGTG
>NZ_JBKBVU010000311.1:0-2379 GCF_046289365.1 Caldimonas sp.
GCTCCTGCGGCGAGCTGGTTGGCCTGGCGGGCGGCGTCGGCGGAGTGTTTGACGGTGCCGGCGATTTGCTCCATGGACGAGGCGGTTTGCTGCAGGCTGCTGGCGGCCTGCTCGGTGCGGCTGCTCAGGTCCTGGTTGCCTTGTGCAATCTCGGCGCTGGCCGTGGCGATGCTGTCGGTGGACAGGCGCACCTGAGTCACGGTGTCGCGCAGCGCTTGCTGCATCTGTGCGAGGGCTTGCATCATCTGGCCGATCTCATCGGCACGGCCGCTGTGCACGGGGGTGGCCAGGTCGCCTTGCGCGATGTTGCGCGCAGCGGAAATTGCACGGTGCAGCGGATCGCGGATGGAGCGTACCAGCCACCACGTGCCGGCGGCCAGCAGGCTCAACACCAGCAGGGCGGCAATACCGGCCATTGCGATCGTGGCCTGGCGCTGCGCCTTGAACTCAGCCTTGAACTGGGCGGCCGAGGAGGCGATGGCCGTGAGCAGGGCCTGGTGGATGTCGTGGTTGCGGACGGCCGACGCCGCGATCTCGCCACCCAGCAGGCCGTCCAGGGCCGTGGCATCGCCGCCGGTGCGCAGCTGGACGACGCGCTCGCTCAGGCGGGCCAGTTGTGCATGGTGTTCGCGGGCCTGCTGCAGGGCTGCCCGCTCCTGCGCCGACAGCGTGGCGGCATCGAGCCGGGCGGCCAGGGCCTCGATGTCACGGTGGCTCGCACCGATGGCGGCCTGGAGGTCCTTGGCCTGGGGGGCTTCAGCCGGTGCGAGCGCCAGGGCCTGCAGGCGGGCCGCAAAGGCCTCGCGTTGCGCTTGCCACTGCATGGCCGCGTCGAGCTTGGCTTCATGGGCCGCCTGGTGGGTTTCGAAGAACTGCGTGGACGAGGCCGAGCGCACGCCCGAGACCGCCACGAGACCAAGCTGGCAGGTGGCGATGAGGGCCGTGGCGCACCACAGCTTGGTTCCGATCTTCATGGGGAGTGCGTCAACGTGAGGGAGCCCCGAGGGGGGCGCGGGGGGCGGGCGCGTCAGTGGCGCGAGCGCCGCACCAGGCTGCCCACGTCGAGGATGAGGGCCACACGCCCGTCGCCCAGGATGGTGGCGCCGGAGACGTCGGGCACTTTGCGGTAGTTGGCTTCGAGGTTTTTCACCACCACCTGCTGTTGGCCCAGCAGCTCATCGACCATCAGCGCCACGCGTCCGCCTTCGGCCTCGACCACCACCATGATGGAGCTCACATGCTCGAAGTCGAAGCGCGGAACCTGGAAGACCTGCTCCAGTTCGATGACGGGCATGTATTCGGAGCGCACTTCGACCACCCGGCCGCTGGTGCCCACAGTCTTGATCATGCCCGGCTCGACTTGGAAGCTTTCGACCACCGACGACAGCGGCAGGATGTAGCACTCATCGCCCACCCCAACGCTCATGCCGTCCATGATGGCCAGCGTGAGCGGCAGGCGCACCGAGACACGCATGCCGTAGCCCTCGGCGGAGTCGATCTCGACGGTGCCGTTGAGCGAGGCGATGTTCTTCTTGACCACGTCCATGCCCACGCCGCGGCCGGACACGTCGGTGACCTGCTCGGCGGTGGAAAAGCCTGGCTCGAAGATGAGGTTCCACACTTCCTGGTCGGTGAGCGTGTCAGGGGCATGGATGCCACGCTCGCGGGCCTTCTTCAAAAGCTTTTCTCGATTGAGGCCGCGACCGTCATCGCGCACTTCGATGACGATGGAGCCACCCTGGTGCGAGGCCGACAGCGTGATCGTTCCGGTCTCCGGCTTGCCGGCAGCCACGCGCTCGGCGGGCAATTCGATGCCGTGATCGCAGGAGTTGCGCACCAGGTGTGTCAGTGGATCGGTGATTTTTTCGACCAACCCTTTGTCCAGTTCGGTGGCTTCACCGTGGGTGACCAGCTCGACTTTCTTGCCCAGTTTGTTGGCCAGATCCCGAAGCATGCGAGGGAAGCGGCTGAACACCGTGGACATGGGGATCATGCGGATCGACATCACGGCTTCTTGCAGGTCGCGCGTGTTGCGGTCCAAATCGGTCAAGCCGGCCAGCATTTGCTGGTGCAGCACCGGGTCCAGACCGCGGCTGGTTTGCGCCAGCATGGCCTGGGTGATGACCAGTTCGCCCACGAGGTTGATGAGCTGATCGACTTTTTCGACCGAGACGCGGATGGTGGACGCATCCAGCGAGGCGCTGGCGCGTCCTTCGCTGCGTGCGGCGGGCTGGCGCGGGCTTGCCGCGGGTTTGGCCGTTGCCGGCGTTGGGTTGGCCGAAGGGGCGCCCGGTGCGTTTTCGAAGAAGCCGTAGCCAGGATCGGCCGCAGCCGCGCGCGGCTGCGGCGCCCCAGGCGCGTCGTCGAAGAATCCGTATC
>NZ_JBKBVU010000312.1:0-2377 GCF_046289365.1 Caldimonas sp.
CGTTGACCACGCTCTGGTGGGCGGCGTTGGCATCGGCCGAGATCACCACCACGGCCTCGGTGCCGCCGGCCGCGGCACGCAGCTCGGCGGCCAGCAGATCCACCGCACGGCCGTCCACGACGCGCCGGTTGACGGCGTACTGGCCATCGGCCGAGACCGAGACGATCACCTCCCGGGGGTGGTCGCGGGGGGGCTGCGCGTCGGCCACCGGCAGGTTCACCTGCAGTTCGGCGAACTTGGAGTAGGTGGTCGTGAGCATCAGGAAGATGAGGATCACCAACAGCACGTCGATGAACGGAATGAGCGCGATCTCCGGCTCTTCCATGCGGCGGTGGTGAAAGTTCATCTTCTTCACAGGCGGCCTTTGCGGTCTCAACGCTGGACGGTGAAGCGCATCAGGTGGGGCACCATGCGTTCGGCGGCCTGCTCGAAGTCCAGCACGTATTCATCGACCTTGCCGCGGAAGTAACGGTAGAACATCAGCGAGGGGATCGCGATGATCAGCGCGAAGGCCGTGTTGTACAGCGCGATCGAGATGCCGTGGGCGAGCTGCTGCGGGTTGCCACCGGTGGCGCCGCCTTGCGAGGCGAAGATCTCGATCATGCCGATCACCGTGCCGAGCAGGCCCAGCAACGGCGCCGCCGCGGCGATGGTGCCCAATGTGTTCAGGTAGCGCTCCATCGTGTGGGCGGCGGCCCGGCCGGCGGTCTCGAAGGCGATGCGCAGGTTGGATTCGCTGATGCGCGGCTCGGCGATGACGCTGCGCAGCCCGGCGGCCAGCACCTGCCCCAGCAGTGAACTGGCGGCCAGCTTGTTCACCACCTCGGGCGAGGGCAGGCTGGCCCGGGTGACCGACAGGACCTCGTCCAGCAGCTTGGGCGGGGCGATGCGCGAGGCGCGCAGGCTGGAGAAACGTTCGATGATCAAGGCCAGGGCCACGATGGAACACGCGATGAGCGGCCAGATCGGCCAGCCGGCGGCTTGTATGATCGAAAACAACGAGCATCCTCCTCGCGGGGTGAGGGTCCTGGGGGCACAACGGGGGCGATTATGACCCCAAGCGCCGGGACGGCGACCCGATCGGCCGTGAGGTGCTGCACATCCGCGACGTCCCCCGTGGTTCGACCGGCCGGTCATCCACGAATCTTGTGGATAACTTTGTGGGAAACCTGGGGCGAGCCCCCGCAAAGTGGCCCAGCGACGAGGCTTCCGACAGATTGCTGCATCCGTGAGCACTGAAAAACATCATCAAATCAACGAGTTGCGACGACATGACAAGGCGATGACAGCGACAACGCCTCGCAAAGCCTTGTCTGGCGCGGCTGTGGAGTTTTAACCCCGCATCGAGCTTGGGAATCCAGCGCATGTCCTTCCTCGACTCCCCAAGTGGCCTGGGCCCGCGCGGCCCCTGGCGGGTGGCGGCCCTGCTGCGGGCCATCGCCGACCATCTGCAGGCCCGCTTCGGCGCGGTCACGGTGCAAGGCGAACTGTCCAGCTTCACGCGCGCGCCCAGTGGGCATTGCTATTTCGCCCTCAAGGACGACGACTCGCCCGAGCCGGCCCTGATCCGCGGGGCGATGTTCCGTCGCGCAGCCGCGATGCTCGATTTCCAGCCACGGGAAGGGCAGTGGGTGGAGATCCGTGGCCGGCTGGCCGTCTACGACGCCCGGGGCGACCTGCAGCTCGTGGCCGAGAGCATGCGCCCGGCCGGGCAGGGCGCGCTGTACGAGCAGTTCCTGCGCCTGAAGGCCCGCCTGGAGGCCGAGGGTCTGTTCGATGCGGCGCGCAAGCGACCGCTGCCTCGTTTCGTCTCGCGCGTGGGGCTGGTGACCTCGCTGGGCGCTGCGGCGCTGCACGACATGCTCACGGCCCTGCGGCGCCGGGCCCCCCATGTCGAGGTCATCGTCTATCCGGCCGCCGTGCAGGGCGAGGCCGCGGCGCGCGAGCTGGTGCAGGCGCTGGCGCTGGCGTCGCGCCGCCGCGAGGTGGACGTGCTCATCGTCGGCCGTGGCGGCGGGTCACTGGAGGACTTGTGGGCCTTCAACGACGAAGGCCTGGCGCGTGCGATCGCGGCCAGCCCCATCCCGGTGGTCAGCGCCGTGGGGCACGAGACCGATGTGTGCATCGCCGACTTCGCGGCGGACCTGCGGGCGCCCACACCCACCGCCGCGGCCGAGCTGGTGGCGCCCTCGCGCGACGAATGCCTCGCCCAACTGGCGGGCCTGGCACACCGTTTGCGCTCGGGGCTGGGCCGGCGGCTGGAGGCGCTCGCCCAGCGCCTGGACCAAGCCACCTTGCGCCTGGCCCGCCCCGGCCAGGTGCTGGCGCGCCGGCGCTCGCAACTGGACGTGCTTGGCCAGCGTCTGGCCGCAGCGCC
>NZ_JBKBVU010000313.1:0-2377 GCF_046289365.1 Caldimonas sp.
GGGCAGCGCATGGCGCAGCAGCCAGCTACCCACGCCCAGGGCCACGGCAGCGCCGGCCAGCGCGCTGGGCGCCAGCGTGGTCGCGGCAGCCGGCGCCAGGGCCATCGACATCACCAGCGCCTGCAGCCAGGTCGCCGCACCGGACATCACCCCGGCCGCCGCATGCCAGCCCGGGTGTTCCGGATGGGTACGGTGGCGCGCACCCATCGTAGCCACGGTGGCGGTGCTGGAAACGAAGCCGGAAAAGAAGCCCGAGGCGGCCAGGCCGAGCCGCGGGCCCAGCCAGCGTGTGGCCACGTGACCCAGGGCCTGCAGTGCAAGGATCAGCACCAGCAGCAGCCCCAGGGAGCGGGGCTGGATGCCGCCCAGCCAGGACAGGGGCTGGGCAGGCAGCAGGGGCACCACGACCAGGGCCAGCGCGGCCAGCAGCATGAGGTCCTGCACTTCCTGTTCGCTGAGCAACTGCGTGGACAGGCGATGCAGCCAGGTGCGCGCGGCCAGCAGGGCGGCCACGCCGGCGCCGCAGGCCGCACCCAGGGCCGGCGCCACGACGGCCAGCACGCCCACCAGGTAGGTGACGAACAGGGCCAGCTCGGTGGTCAGGCCCGGGTCTTCGGAGCGGCTCTTGAGGTAGGCCACCGCAGCCAGCGCGATCACCATCAGCGCGCCGGCGAACACCAGGGCGGGCTGCTGCAGCGCGTGGGCGAAACCGCCAGCCAGGGCAGCCAGCGTGAAGCTGCGGATGCCGGCGGGCTGGCGTGCGGGGCCTTGCCCCTTGCGGCGCTCGCGCTCCAGTCCGATCAGCAGGCCGCAGCCCAGGGCCACGGCCAGTCCCAGCCAATGCGAAGGCAGCCCGGTGAGGTCCACGGCCGCGTCAGTCCAGTTCAATGCGGGCCAGGTGATCGGGCACGCTCACACGCCAGCCCAGATCTTCCTTGATGCGGGTGCGCAGGGCATCGGCGGCCTCGGGTTCACCATGCACGACATAGGTGTGACGCGGCGGCTTGCGGAAATGGCGCAGCCAGTCCATCAGCTCACCGGCATCGGCATGGCCGGAAAAGCCTTCCAGGTGACGCACCTCGGCCTTGACGGGCACATACTCGCCATGGATCTTCACCTCGGTGGCTCCGGCGATCATCTTGGCGCCGCGGCTGCCGCCCACCTGGAAGCCGGGGAAGACGATGAGGTTCTTCGGGTGGGGGGCCATCACCTTGAGATGATGCAGCACGCGCCCGCCAGTGGCCATGCCGCTGGCCGACAGCACGATGCGCGGATAGTGCGAGCGCGTCAGGGCTTCGGACGCCTGCGGGCTGTCGACCAAGGTCACACCGTCGCACAGGTGGGCCACCTCCTCGGGCGGCACGCGCAGCAGGGCCTGGTGGCGCTCGTAGAGCTGCGTGGCCTCGGCAGCCATGGGGCTGTCGAGGAAGATGGGCACCTGGGCGGGGATCTCGCCGGCGCGCTTGAGGCGGTGCAGCGCCAGCATCAGGGCCTGTGCGCGGCCCACGGCGAAGGTGGGCATCAGCACCGAGCCGCCGCGCTGCAAGCAGGTGCGGATCAGGTCGCCCAGCAGCTTGAGCACATCGTCGGCGGGGTGCAGGCGGTTGCCATAGGTGGATTCGACCAGCAGCACGTCGGCCTCGTGCACCGGCTCGGGCGGGGGCATCAGCAGGTCGTTGTGGCGCCCCAGGTCGCCGGAGTAGACGATGGTGCGGCCCTGGCAACGCAGGGTGACCGCAGCCGCGCCCAGCAGATGGCCGGCCGGGGTGTATTTCACCGTCACCTCCGGATGCAGCTCGATCTCCTCGCCGAAGGGCAGGGGATGCAGGCGGTTCAGGGCCCGCCGTGCGTCCTCGACGGTGTACAGCGGCTCGGCCGGGGTGTGTTTCGAATAGCCGTAGAGGTTGGCGCGGCGTGCGTCCTCTTCCTGCAGGTGGGCACTGTCGAGCAGCAGCACCTCGGCCAGGTCGCAGGTGGCGGGGGTGGCGAACACGCGGCCGTGGAAGCCCTGCTTCACCAGTGCCGGCAGGTAGCCGCTGTGGTCCAGGTGGGCGTGGCTGAGCACCACGGTGTCGATGTGCCGGGCTGACACGGCCAGGCGCGACCAGTTGCGTTCGCGCAGGTTCTTGTAGCCCTGGAACAGGCCGCAGTCCAGCAAGATGCGGTGCGAGCCGGTGTCCACGAGGTGCTTGGAGCCGGTGACCGTGTCGGCGGCACCGAGGAAGTGGATGTGCATGGTGTCCCCTTGTGGGCCCATGCTAGCGGCACCGGGCTGGCAGCGGGCTTGACCTGCGTCCAAAACACTGCCCGGTGCAGCGTCAGCAGCGCGGCGGCTTGTCATCCCGCAGGGACGCCAGCCGGGCGGGGCGGCGGGGTT
>NZ_JBKBVU010000087.1:0-12750 GCF_046289365.1 Caldimonas sp.
CGGGGACCTGGTAGAACTCCTCGAAGATGCGCGACTGTTCAGACTCGGGAATGCCCACGCCACTGTCCCAGACCTGCAGCAGCAACCGCTCGCCACGCTGCCGGCAGGCCACCAACACACCGCCGTCCTCGGTGTAGCGGATGGCGTTGGACAGCAGGTTGCGCAAGATGCGGTCCACCAGCACCGGGTCGGCGTGGGCCATACGATGCCCGCCGCGGAATCGCAAGGCCAGGCCCTTTTCGAAAGCGGTGGGTTCGTAATGCAGCCGCAGGCGGGCAAAGAGATCCTGCAGCCGGAAGTGCTGGGGCGACACCTCCACCGCCCCGGTGTCGATCTTGGTGATGTCCAGCAGTTCGGAGAACAGGCCTTCGAGCGCATCGACCGAGCTGTTGATGCTGTTGACGAGCTGGATCACTTCCTCGTCGCGGCTCTTGTTGCGCAGCGCCTCGGCGAACAGCCCCAGCGCGTGCAGCGGCTGGCGCAGGTCATGGCTGGCAGCGGCGAAGAACTGCGTCTTGGCCCGGTTGGCCACCTCGGCCTCCTGGCGAGCGGCATCGGCCGCGGCCTTTTCCTTGCGCAACTGTTCGAGCAGATGCTCGGTCTGCAGCTTCAGTTCGATCACGCGGTCCATGGCCTGGCGGTAGTTGCGCCCGAGCAGGGCCGTCATGCCCATGGCCAGCAGCAGCACACCAGCGAGCTCGTAGCTGTACAGCGTGTGCTCTGCGGCGATGCGGGCGATCGTGGGCAGGAAACACAGGCCGAGGAAGGTCAGAAAGGCCCGCTGCTGGTCCGCCAGCACCGGCACCGAGGCCACGCAGTAGCTGTACACCGTGATGATCAGACCGATCTGCTGGATGCTGCCGCCCGCCCCGTAGAACAGCCACGCCGCCGCCCCCCACAGCGCGCCCGAGGCCAGCACGCCGGCCAGCCACAGGCGCCGCCAGCGGGCAAAGTCGGTGTCGGAGCGCAACTGCAGCGCCCTGAATCGGGCGGCGATCCAGGCCCGGTAGATCCACACCGCGGAGAACCCCAGGCACCACAGGATGAGCGCCGCCGGCGCGGCAAAGCCCGCATACAACAACACGATCACGATGGCACCGATCAGGTTGCCGACCAGACTCGACGACGTGTAGGTGTAGAGGTTGCGGACGTGGTCCGGGAGTTCGGGGTCGTGGGCCCCCAGGGGGCGCGCAGCGCTACGGGACATGGGCAGGGTCGAAGTCGGGTTCATCTCAGGCCGTCACGGCACTCTTGCGAAGGGCTTCCAGGTTGAACACCTTCTCGTGCCGGCGCCAGCCCGGCAGCACGCGGCCTTCCTCGTCGGTCACGAGCGTGGGGCTGCAGATGTCCAGTCGTTGGGCTTCGGAGTCGAAATCGTCGCGCTCGAAAGGCACGGTCTCCGGCGGCAGGGTGTCGGTGCCGGCCATGAAGGTGCGGCCCGGCACGGGGTCGAAGTTGGTGACCCACATGTCGCCCAGGTCGAGGGCCGCGGCCGTCCACGAGCCCCGCCGCAGCAGGCGCGGCAGGTCGTCGGCCAGCTTGGCCAGACGTCTGGGCGGCGCATAGATGCGCCGCATAGTCTCGTGGTAGGCCGCGAGGAAGGCATCCAACGGCGCCTTGTGCGGCTGCAGCACCAGCGTGTAGGCGCTGAAGTCGTAGAGGTTGGCGTTGGGCAGGAACAGGGGCTGCGGGCTGGCGGCCATGCGGTCGAAGAAGGGCGTGCCGGGGATGGGCGTCTCGAAGGACACGAAGCTCGGCACGTGCAGGCCGCAGGCGTCGAGGTGGTCGGGCAGCGAGCGGATGTAGGCCTCGTCGTCGTGCACGGGACTCACGATGAGGCCGGCGATCACCAGGATGCCTTCATCCCGGCTCTGGGCAATGGCCTGGGCCATCTTGCCGATGTTGTTCTGCGGCTTGGTGATGTCGGCCAGCGTGTCCGGGTTGAAGGTCTCCAGTCCGACGAACACGGCCCGGCAACCGCAGTCGTACATCAGCTTGAGCAAGTCGCGGTTGGCGATGACGTTGAAGGTCAGACAGGCCCCCCACAGCACGTCCAAGGGCTTGAGCGCGAGGCACAGCTCGCGAAACCACCGCAGGTTGCCCGCCAGGTTGTTGTCGTAGAAGACGATGAGCCGGCGCTTCCAGCCGGCCACGCCAGCCTCGCGCAGCGCCGCCTGGCCGGCCAGGATGTCGCGCACCACGGTGTGTACCGGACGCAGCGCATGGCGGGTGCCCACCGCCGTGAGGGCGCAGAAGTCGCAGGCATAGGGGCAGCCGCGGGTGGCTTCCACCGACAGCGGGAAGACCTGCTGGCGCGCCACCGGGGCGATGCGCGGCACGGGCACGCGATCGGCGAAATAGCCGGCCGAGCGATACACCGGCTGCAGACGGTTGGCGCGGGCATCCTCGACCACGCGCCCCACGGTGTCTTCCGGGTCGCCGATCACCACGGCATCGAAGTACGGCGCGCACAGGTGCGGGTAGGTGCCCGCCATGCTGCCCCCGAGCACGGTGCGGGCCCCGCGGCGCCGGTAGTAGTGGCTGATCTGGCGGGCCCGGTCCCAATCGGCATGCACACACGACAGGAAGACGAGGTCATAGGTCTTGGACCAGTCCGGATCGTCCCAGGTATCGTTGACGATCTCGACTTCGCACCAGTCGGGCAGCAGGCCGGCGATCAAGGGGCCGATCTGCGGCTGCAGGCCACCGCGATGGTGGCGGCCCTTGCGGTGGTAGTCGGTGAAGACGGAGATGATGGCGACGCGCATCGGACGCACCCGGGGAGCAGGATGCGTCTTCAGTGCTGCGTCGCACGCCAGGCCTGGAAGCTGCCGTGCTGCCGGCTCATCTGGCTGACGGCCAGCACGGCCTGGGTGCGCGAACTCACGCCGAGCGCACGCAGCACCGCGGCGACGTGGTCCTTCACGGTCTCGACGGACAGACCGAGTTCGCGGGCGATCAGCTTGTTGGGCTGGCCTTGGAGCAGCAAGGCCAGCACCTCGGCTTGGCGGGGCGTGAGGCCCAGCGAAGCTGGTGAGGGCACGCTCTGGTAGCCGCCCCGCTCGGCCTCGCCGCTCACCGTGCGCAGGTAGCCGTCGGGCTCGGTGTCGCTGTCGGCCGACGCGGGGGTGGCTTCGGTGTTGCGCCCCAGGGTCATCGGCGGCACATAGATGCCGCCGGACATCACCACCCGCAGGGCCTCGAACAGGGTCTCGTTGGAAGCCCGCTTCGGCACGAAACCCATGGCCCCCAGGTCGATCGCGCGGATCACGTCGGACGCGCGGTCCGAGGCCGAGACCACGACCACGGGCAGCGCCGGGTAGGCCTGGCGGAACTCGCTGAGCAGGTCGAAGCCGCTCGCATCGCCCAGGGCCAGGTCGAGCATGACCAGGTCGAAGTTGGCATCGCGTTGCAGCATCTCGCGGGCGGCACGGCCGCTGCCCACGCCCTGGACCTCGACACCGTCGCCCAGGCCCTGGATGACCGTCTGCAACGCCGACAGGATCAGCGGATGATCATCGACCAGCAGGACTCGCATGCCTTATCCCCTCATGGAAACACCGGGCCGCCCCAGGCGCCCTGCCCCATGCGGGGCGGATCGGGCCGGACCGGCAGCACTCGCGGCAACAGCCGGCCGCCCGCGTGGCGCGAAGCGGCCTTCGTGGATTATTGATCCGCGACAGGCCGCAATGCTAGTGGACGCTCGCTGGCAACGTCACCCCCAAAGGGGGGAGGACAGGCATCGGCGCAAGGTCAGGGATAGCGCCGGCTGATCGATTCGGCCACGCACACCGGCTTGGCCGAGCCTTCGCGTTCAACGGTGGCCTCCACCGTGAGCTGCACCCCGCCGTGATCGACGGGTTCGAAGGCCAGCAGCCGGAAGTGGGCCCGCAGCCGGCTGCCCACGGGCACCGGCGCGGGGAAACGCACCTTGTTGAGCCCGTAGTTGACACCCATGCGCACCTGGCGCACCTCGAAGCCGGTGGCAAAGAACAGCGGCAGCAGGCTCAGCGTGAGGAAGCCGTGGGCAATGGGGGCACCGAAAGGGCCGGCCCGGGCGCGCTCGGGATCGACGTGGATCCATTGGTGGTCGCCGGTGGCTTCGGCAAAGAGGTTGATGCGCTCCTGGTCGATGGTGATCCAGTCGCTGATGCCGATGGTCTGGCCCACCAGGGGGCGCAGCTCCTCCAGGGTCTCGAAGACTCTCATGCGTGTTCGCTCACAGTTGCAGCCATTGAATCAGGGGCTCCCATTGCTGCAGGTCGCGCTCGACCCGGCCGGGGGCCACGTCCCACAGTGTCAGGCCGCGTGCGGCCAGGTGGATGTAGATCTGGGTGTCGCGCAGGTAGCCGAGCGCCGCCACCTCGAGCTGGGCCACGAAGGCCCTGAGCTGGTCGGCCGCGATCGTGTGCTCGCGCACCCGCATGCCGACCACGCCCACCTTCACGTGGCCAGACTTGCGATGTGCCAGCACCTGGTCGAGGAAGCCGCGGGTGGCATAGATGTCGAAGATGCTGGGCTGCAACGGCACGATGATCTGATCGGCCAGCTTCATCACCTCGTCGAAGCGCCGGCCGTGCAACCCGGCAGGGGTGTCCAGCACCACATGGGTCGTGCCCTTGGGTGGACGCACGATGTTGTCGTGCGCCACGTCCCAGCCGGCGATGGGCCGAGCCGTTTGCGGCCGCAGGGCAAGCCAGGTGCGGGCGGACTGCTGGCGGTCGACGTCGCCGAGCATCACCCGGTGTCCCTGCGATGCGACATAGCCTGCGAGGTTGGTCGCGATCGTGGACTTGCCCACGCCGCCTTTCGGATTGGCCACCACGATCACCGGCATCGCACCCTCCGTCTTCGGGTTGGTATTCGGCTATGTTAGCGGCCATGTCCTCGATCCTTGTCCTGGCCGCGCATCCGCGCCTGCAGCTTTCGCAAGGGACGCGCCGACTGATCTCCAAGCCGCCCGCCACGAGGCGGGCCCGGCCGTCGCGGTGCGCGACCTCTCGGCCCTGTACCCCGACGCCCCCCCGACGACCTGATCGATGTGGCGCGTGAACAACAGGCCCTGGCCGCAGCCTGACTCATGGTGTGGCCCCACCCGATCCGCGGGTCCGGCATGCCGCCGCTGATCAAGCGGTGACGGGGACGAGGCGCTGACCTTGGGCTGGACCTACGGCCGCGGCGGACAGGACCATGGCAACGCCACCCGTCTCGGCCTGTGGCGCACCACCGGTGCCGAAACGCACGGGTGCGGATGATCGCAGTGGACGACGTGGAGCAGAGCCTGGCCATCGCCGATCTCGCGCGGCACCATGGGAGCATGTCCCCCACCCGCAGGTGCCGGCCCGCGTCCGCAGAATGGTCAGCGCAAGCCGTCCCAGAGCAGCTTGCCGCCGGTGAGGAACATGCCGGCGTACACGAGCCGGTAGAACCCCCGCTGCGGCACCCGGTGCACCAGGCGCACGCCGAGCCACACGCCCAGGGGCGCAAAAGGCATCAGGGCCAGGGCCGTGACCATGTTGCGCCAGTCGATCAGGCCCAGCCAGGCATACGGGATCCACTTGGAGGCGTTCACCGCCGCAAAAAACACCGCCATCGTGGCCGAGAACACCACCGGCGACAGGCGCAGCGGCAGCACATAGGCATTGATGGGCGGCCCGCCCGCATGGGCGACGAAGCTCGTGAAGCCCGAGGCCACCGCCAGCAGCCGGCCCAGCCACAGCGGCGGCGGCGGGGCATCGGCACGCGGCGGGAAGAACAGCCGCTGCGCCAGGAAGGCGAGCGTGAGCGCCCCCACCACCGCAGCCACCAGGCGGGCCGACAGCACACCGAACAGCAGCGTGCCCACCACCGTGCCCAGCAGGCCGGCCGGCAGCAGCGCCCGAATGAGCGTCAGGTCGACATGGCGTCGGTAGGCGGTCACGCCCAGGATGTCCATCACCGCCAGCAGCGGCAGCATGATGGCCGCGGCCTGGGGCACGGGGATCGTCAACGCCATGATCGGCACGGCCAGCGAGCCGAAGCCCGAGCCGAAGCCACTCTTGGACAGGCCCATCAGCAGCACGGCCGGGATGGCCGCGGCGTAGAACCAGGGGTCGGTGATGAGCCAGGGCATGGGCGGAATCTCGGCTGCGCAGGCCGGCAAAACGGGGGACAATTGTCCGATGTTTGCGCCCACCCAACACGATGTGCGGCGGTTCTTCTGCGAGACCTTCCGCAAGGAACGCGCCGGCGAGCCCCTGACGCCGATGGAGGCGATGGCCGCCGACTGGATCAGCCAGCACCCGGAATACCACCCGGATCTGGCCGATGCGCAGGCCGCCGTGGCGGCCAGTTACGAGGTCGAGGACGGGCGCACCAACCCCTTCCTGCACCTGGCGATGCACCTGTCGATCAGCGAGCAGACCAGCGTGGACCAGCCGCGCGGCATCCGCCAGGCCACCGAGCTGCTGGCGCGCCGCCTGGGCTCACTGCACCAGGCCCACCACGAGGTGATGGAATGCCTGGGCCAGATGCTGTGGGCCTCGCAGCGCAGCGGCCTGCCGCCCGATGGCGAGGCCTACATCGACTGCGTGCGCCGGCGCGCGACGCGCTGAGCCGGATCAGCTCGCCGGATAGCCTTCCTCAGCCAGCGCCTGGCGCACGGCCTCGAGCGGCTGCTGCGTCTCGATTCTCACGCGCTGGCTCGGCAGGTCGATCTCGACCTGTGCCTGCGGGTCCAGCTTCTGGAGGGTCTGCGTGACGGTACGCACACAGTGGCCGCAGGTCATGTCCTTCAGGGTCAGTTCGATCATGGCAAGGCCTTGTCGGTGGTAGAGATGACTTCACTTTAGACTTTGCCATCATGTCAAGGTCAAGCCCGAAATTCGCGCTTGACCTTGACATCAGGTGAAGGTCTACGCTGACGTCATTGTTCACTTCTCCCAGCCTTGCCATGACCACCTACACCTTGCCGATCGACGGTATGACCTGCGCCACCTGCGCGGGCCGCGTCGAACGGGCCCTCAGGCAACTGCCGGGCGTGGAAAGCGCCAGCGTCAACCTCGCCACCGAATCGGCCACCGTGCAGGCACAGTGTCCCCTGCCCACGCTCGTGAGCACCGTCCAGGCCGCCGGGTACGACGTGCCGCGCCACGAGCGCCTCCTGCGCATCGAAGGCATGAGCTGCGCCAGTTGCGTCCACCGTGTCGAAAAGGCCCTGATGCGGGTGCCGGGGGTGATCGAGGCCCATGTCAATCTGGCCGCCGAGACCGCCACCGTCACGGCTGTGCAAGGCGTGAGCGACGCCGCCCTGCTGGGAGCCGTGCGCGACGCCGGTTACACCGCCCACCGGCCCGACGCCGCCGCCGTGCCGGCGGCCACCCCACGGCGCGGCCTGAGCGAAGGCCAGGCCGTGACGCTGGCGGCCCTGCTGTCGCTGCCGCTGGCCGCGCCCATGGTGGGCGACTTCTTCGGCCGGCACTGGATGCTCGACGGCGGGCTGCAGTGGCTGCTGGCCACCCCGGTGCAGTTCTGGCTGGGTGCCCGCTTCTACCGCGCCGGCTGGAAGGCCCTGCGCGCCGGCACGGGCAACATGGACCTGCTGGTGGCCCTGGGCACCAGCGCAGCCTACGGTCTGAGCGTCTTCCTGCTGCTTGCCGGCGACGGCGGCATGCCACACCTGTACTTCGAGTCGGCCGCCGTCGTGATCACCCTGGTGCTGCTGGGCAAGTGGCTGGAAGCGCGCGCCAAGCGCCAGACCACCGAGGCCATCCGCGCGCTGCAGGCCCTGGCCCCGGAGACAGCCCGCGTGCGGCGCGGGGACGAGGAGCGGGAGCTGCCCCTGGCCGAGGTGGTGGTGGGCGACATCGTGATCGTGCACCCCGGCGAACGGGTTCCGGTGGACGGCGAAGTGCTCGAAGGCCACAGCCATGTCGACGAATCGCTGCTGACCGGCGAGAGCCTGCCCGTGAGCAAGGGGCCGGGCGAGCGCGTGACCGGCGGCTCGATCAATGCCGAAGGCCGCATCGTGCTGCGCACCGTGGCCGTGGGCGCCGAGACCGCGCTGGCGCGCATCGTGCGACTGGTGGAATCGGCTCAGGGCCACAAGGCGCCCATCCAGCGCCTGGTCGACCGGGTCAGTGCGGTGTTCGTGCCGGTGGTGGTCGGCATCGCGCTGATCACCGTGCTGGGATGGGGCCTCGCCACGGGGGATTGGTCCGCGGCCACCCTCAACGCCGTCTCGGTGCTGGTGATCGCCTGCCCGTGCGCGCTGGGCCTGGCCACGCCGGCCGCGCTGATGGTCGGCACAGGCATCGCCGCGCGCCACGGCATCCTCATCAAGGATGCGCAGGCCCTGGAAGTGGCCCATGCGGTGGACACCGTGGCTTTTGACAAGACCGGCACGCTCACCCTGGGCCGGCCGGCGCTGGTCTCGATGCAGGCCGTGCCCGGCATCGGCGACGACGAGCTGCTGGCCTGGGCCGCGGCGCTGCAATCGGGCAGCGAGCATCCGCTGGCCCGTGCGGTGCTGGACGCCGCCGCCCGGCGCTCGCTGCCCCACCCCGCCGCCGAAGGCGTGCGCGCCCTGCCCGGACGGGGCGTGGCCGGCCGCGTGGGCGGGCGCGAGTTGGTGCTGGCCAATGCCCGCGGCCTGCAGGAACTGGGGCTGGACGCCTCGCCCCTGGCCGGCCCGGCCCTGGCGCTACAGACCCAGGGCCGCACCGTGTCCTGGCTGGCCGAAACAGCGCCGGTGCCCCGTTTGCTGGGCCTGCTGGCCTTCGGCGACGCCCTCAAACCCCAGGCCCGCGAGGCCATCGCCCGGCTGCATGCCCAAGGCATCCGCACGGTGCTGGTCAGCGGCGACAACCGGGGCAGTGTGCTGGCCGCCGCGGCGGCGCTGGGCATGAGCGATGTGCGCGCCGAAGTGCTGCCCGAAGACAAGGCGCGTGTCATCGCCGAACTCAAGGCGCCTGCCGAGGGCGGTGCAGCGCGGCGCGTGGCCATGGTGGGCGATGGCCTCAACGATGCCCCGGCCCTGGCCGCCGCCGACGTGGGCCTGGCCATGGGCACCGGCACCGACGTGGCCATGCATGCCGCCGGCATCACCCTGATGCGCGGCGACCCGCGCCTGGTGGCCGATGCCATCGACGTGTCGCGCCGCACCACGCGCAAAATCCGCCAGAACCTTTTCTGGGCCTTCATCTACAACGTGGTGGGTCTGCCGCTGGCGGCCCTTGGCCTGCTCAGCCCGGTGATCGCCGGCGCGGCCATGGCCTTGTCCAGCGTGAGCGTGATCAGCAATGCGCTGCTGCTCAGGCGCTGGAAACCGTCCGCCAGGAGTGCGTCATGAACATCGGCCAGGCGGCGCAGGCCTCAGGGGTCAGCGCCAAGATGATCCGCCACTATGAAAACCTGGGGCTGCTGCCCCGGATCGCCCGCACCGCCTCGGGCTACCGGCAGTACGACGACGCGGCCGTGCACACCTTGCGCTTCATCCGCCGCTCGCGCGACCTGGGCTTTGGCATCGAAGAGATCCGCACGCTGCTGCAACTGTGGCGCAACCGCCGGCGCGCCAGCAGCGAGGTCAAGCGCATCGCGCTGGCGCATGCCGCCGACCTGCAGCAGCGCATCGAGGCCATGCAGGCGATGAAGCGCACGCTGGAGCAGCTCGCCGCCCACTGCCACGGCGATGACCGGCCGCAGTGTCCGATCCTCGACGACCTGGCGGCCGACGGGATTCCTGCTCACTGCCCCATGCCGAACACACGCTTTCGGTGAGAACAAACGCTGCCGCAGGCCCAACCTGCAGGTGCCAAGCCCCGGCGCCCCAGGGCGGTGATGCGCCATGCACAGGCCGAGGCCAGCTTGCGCGCGGGCCAGGCGCAGCAAGCTTCAATCGTCTTGCCGCACATCCCACTGCCAAATCGTCAGGCCCCAGTCGGCGTGCAGGTCCGGCATGATCTGGCCGGCCTGGAAGTGGCGGCGGCTGTTCGCCTTGGCCGGCGTGAACCACCAGCCCGTGCGCGGGCAAGGCGATCCGGCGTCGCATTTGAGGCGCAGCGCCGCCTCCCCGGTGGCCGGCATGGGATTGTCCCCACCCTCGTCGGCCACGCGCTCGACCAAGGTCCACAGCGTGGGCTCGCGGCGGCTTCGCGGGCGAGCGTCTTCAGGGTCTCGCAGCAGCTCCTCGGCATTGATGCACATCTCGGCATCGATGGCCTTTTGCCCCTCGATCAGCAAGGCGGCCGCGGACGGGCCGTTTTGCGGCAGGTAGATGCCGTTGCGCGGCACCTTCTCGCCAGTGCGCACCTGCACCTGCGGATTGAGGCGGTACACCGGCCAACTGGCCGGTGCATTCAGCGGACCGCGCGCATCTTCCCTGTATCTGAAACTCAAATCCCCAAAAGCCCAATTCCCCTGCTCGGTATGCGCGATGTTGGAGGCCATCTCGCTGGCCAGCCGTTCGGCTCGATCGTACTGGTCTTGAAAAGGCTGCGGCATCCACTCGATGCGGTAGTCGCGGCTGATGGAGGCGACGGTCGTCTCGACGTTGCCCGCGAACCCCAAGCCGTCCAGATCGCCATGCGAGATGCGGATGTAGCCGTCGTTCAGGCCGGCCAGCGCCCACTGCATGTTGGGAATGACGCGCTCGCCCCACACCGCATCGGGCTGCTGGTGCAGCGGGCGGCTGCGGTAGTCGGGCGGAATATGGCGCATGAATTCAGCGAGCGCGTCTTCGGCGGCCTTGACACACTCGGCGAAGTGGTCGCGCATCTGGCCGAAGTACTCCAGCGAGCTGTAGCGCTCGAGCAGGTAGATTTCTTGCGGAATGAGCGGAATGGTCATGGTTGGGTTGGTTTGGCTTGGGGTTCAGTTCGCTTCGAACCAGTGGTGTTGCAAAACGGGCACGCCCACCAGATCGACCTGGAGGCCGCCTTCGTCATAGCCCCAGCCGGTGAACTGGCGCGGCCCCAGGTGCCCGCGCTGGAGGTCGGCCGGGTTGACCACGATCTGCTCGGCGCCGCCGTCGAGCCAGTACAGATTGCCGTGCTCGTCGGCCTTGACAGGCACGCCGTTGCGGTCTTTGAGTACTTGGGAGGCCGTGGTGCCGCGCCACACCGGCAAGCCCTTGCCAGGCGGCACGGTGTAGGTGACGAATTCGCCATTGTGGTTCCAGTGGCGCCACACGGCGAACTTCTGGCGCCACTCGGGCTTGCTGAGCAACTGGTCGAACTCTTGCTTGGTCATCCAGCACAGGCTGTTGTCATTGCTCTTGGGGTCGAGCACCCGGTACAGCACCGTGCCCGGAGGCAGCACGTCCGGGCGCACGGTGTGAAAGGTCTTGAAGGCTTCATTCAATGGGCGCGGCGCGTTCTTGCTGATATCAAAATGCCCCGGCGGCACTTTGGGCGCTTCTCTCAACGCTTGGAACTTGGCTTTCTTGCCCACCGTGACCCATTGGGGCAGGTTCTTGCGCAGCGCCTCGATCTCGGCGTCCAGGCTGAAGCGATGGAAGTGGTGCACATTGAGGTTGTCGGTCTGGGCCCGGTAGTTCAGCCGGTGTTCGACGTCGAGACGCTGCGCCAGGCGGCCGAGCCAGTCGTGCACGGGTTTGAGCGCCAGGGTCAGGCCACGGTCGGCCTGGCCGCGCGCGCGTTCGAGGCGCTGCACCAGCCGCACGGCCTTGCGGGCCAGCTCGTCGCCGCCCCAGCGCTGCACCATGCTCAAGAGCTCTCGTGCAGGCCCCAAGGCGCTGTCCAGCGCCGCCAGCAGACGGCTCTTTTGCACCTGCGCATCGAGCTTGCGCACTTGCTCGGCCAGGTAACGGTAGGGCTGGTCGATGCGCAGCGCCGCCAAGGCGCGGCGCACCTCGGGGCGGGCCAGGTGGTCGTTGAGCTTGGCGATGCCGTGTTCCATGTAGGGCTTGGTGGCCTGCCACAGGTCGCTGTCGAGCGCGCCGCGGCCGGCGTGGTGGATGGCCTTGCGCGCGTAGGCGAACAGAACTTTCAGGCAGCCCTTGGCCAGACTGCCCAGCAGCGGCACCAAGCCGATCAGGGTGAGCGCCAAGGCCACCCAGGCCCCGCGGTCTTCGGGATCCTCGTCGATCTTCTTGCAGTTGGCCACGACATCGCGGATGTCGCACAGCTGATCGACCAGCGGGATCATCGAGATGACGGTGCCGGTGACCACCTGGGCGGTGCTTTGCTCTTCGGCGAAATCGCCTTGCAGCACCACCCAGATCCACTGGGCGGCGGCGCTGAGGTCTTGCCGGGCGCTTTGCAGCCAGCGCGCCGGCGCCGCGCGCAACCACCCCAGGGCATTTTCCAGGTCCTCCCAGGTGGCGTTCATGGCTGGCCCCCGAGCTTGGTCTGTGCGGCGGCCACTGCCTCGGCGAGCGCCGGCCAGGGCGGCTCGGGGCTGGGCGTGCGCGGCTCGTACTCCACGTGCAGCGCGCGCGGCGGGACGTTGTCGTGGTGCGCGCGGCCTTGGGCGTCGAGCCGGCCGGCGATGACGGTGTGGCCTTCGAAGAAGATCTTGTAGCCTTGGCCGGCCATCGCTTCACCGTCCGACCCGGTGTGAGCGATGGCGATCCAGTTCGGCGGCCGCTCGGCAAGCTCTTGCGGCAAATGGGGCAAGAGCGCCGGCTCGCTCAGGCCCGCCCCCCAGTCATGGGTGGCAGCATGCACGGTGAAGGCGCCCGGGCAGGTGAAGGTGATGTGGGGGCCGTCGAGCACGATGCGCGCTGCGCCCGAGGCCAGCTCGATGCGCTCT
>NZ_JBKBVU010000088.1:0-12717 GCF_046289365.1 Caldimonas sp.
ATCAGCCGATCGGTCTCCCGCCGTCCCAGGCGGGCGTTGAGCCCGGCCAGATCGAGCAGCCGCACCAGCACCAGCGCCCCCTGGGGCGCAGCGTCGTCACGCTCCAGGGCGAGCTCGAAGGCCGTGAGGAAATGCTGGCGCTGCCACAGCCCCGTCAGCGCATCACAGCTGGCCTGGCGCCGCAAGGCGTCCACCTGCCGGGCCTGCTCCTCGAACGCCTGCCGTACCCGTTGGACCATCGCGTTCATCGCCCGCGTCAGGCGCCGCAATTCGGGCACCCTGGGTTCTTCCACGGTCAGATACCGGCCATCGACCAGGGCCTGGGCCTGCCGCACCGTCGAACCCAGCGGACGCCGGATGCCCCCCACCATCACGTGCCCGGCCAGGCCGGCCAGCACCCCCACCACCGCCAGCCACACCCCGGCCTGCACCGTCGCACGCCACAAATCGCGGTAGGCATAAGCCGCATGGCTGACCACACGCACCGTGCCGATCGCGCGCCATCCGTCCGACACCTGGGCCGTCCCCGGTTCGGAGTCCAGGGGCACCATCCGCACGAACCATGACGGCGCCTGCACCGCCACCTCGCGCATGTGCCGCTCCACCACCCGCCCATCCACCCCGCGCAGGCTCACCTCCTGGTAGTGCCCCGTGTCGAACTGTGCGGCCACCAGCAACTCCATCAGCTCCCAGTCCCCGCCCTGCTGTGACAACGACAAGGCCAGCGCTGCAGCGTTGTCGCTGTTTTTTACGCTCAACTGCGTCTGCACGTAGTGGCGTGCCGAAACGATCGTCACGGCGAAACTGCCGGCAAACGCCAGCACCACGGTGGCCACCACCACCAGCCACACCTGTCGGATCAGCGACATGCGCGTCCTCCCCCCGTTGCATCCTTCATGGCAGAAAACCCTCCTGGGCGGCCTTGAGCAGCACCTCGCGCCAGCGCGACAGGCGAGCCACAGGATCGCCGGCCGACACCGGTCCCACCCCCTGCCACAGGCCTTCGGTGTTGAAACTGAACACCGGCGTGAGATCCGGGCGGCGCGAGGCCGGCCGGATCTCGTCGATCAGGTTGTCCAGGATCAGCGGCTCGGCCTGAGGTTGCGCATAGTAGGCCAGGACCATGTGCGCCTGACTTACTCCCGAGGCCCCCCCGATGCGTGCTCGCACATACACCAGTCGCATGCGCTCGGCAGGGACACCGGCGGCCAGCAGCGTGAAGTACTTGGCGATCGCGAAGTCTTCGCAGTCGCCCGCCCCCTTGGCCAGGGTTTCGAGCGGGCTGGCCCAGTGATCCCCTGCCGCCCAGACCTCGCGGTCATCCCGGAAGCTCACACGACGATTGAAGAAGCGGTTGACCTCTCCCAGCGCCTGATCGGTATCGCGCAGATCCAGCAGACCCATCATCGACAGCAAGGCTGCGGCCCCTTGCTCGGCCTGAGGTCCCAGCGCCCTGGCCGAGCGTTGCAGACGCTGCGCATCGGGTGCCGACAAAGCCCAGGCCATCAGACCGGCAGCCAGCAGACCGGCCATGCTCCGCCATGCGGCCCACCCTCCTCGGGCGTGCCGTCCAGGGGTGCAGGACTTGAGAACACTGGCAGACATGGAGCCGCAAGCCTATCGTGTTCCGGCCCCGCCCAGCCGGGGAGGAGCCCCTCAGCAGCCCCTCTATTTCCCCGGGACTGGCCAGGCCCGCCCCCCGGTGGCCGAGAGACCACACGCCGGTCGAAAATTTTCGTGACGGATTCCACGAACCCCCCTCAAGCAAGGGGGGTGCATCATTTTCATGATCGATAGACTGCCCCGGCCCTCCACTGTCGAAGTCCCATGACACGCACACCGCTTCGTTTCGCCATGGCCTGGCTCCTGGCTTGTACCGGGGTCCAGGCCCAATCCCCTGGCCCGCTGCCCGCCCCGCTGCAGGACGTGGCGCGCCAGGCCGTGCAGAGCAACCCCGAGGTCGCCGCACGCCTGAACGCCTACCGTGCCGCAGGCCATGAGAGCGATGCCGCCCGCGCCGCTTATCGCCCGCGGCTTGACCTGAACGCCAATGCCGGCCGTGAGCGGGACCGTTTCGACAACCGCACCCCGGCCACCGACACGCTCGACCGCACCGGTGTCAGTCTGTCGCTCACCCAGGTGCTCTGGGATGGCCTGGCCGGTCACCACGACCGACGCCGCGCCGACCACAGCCGGCTGGTGCGCTACTTCGAACTGGTCGACACCACCGAGCAGATCGCCCTGGAGGCCCTGCGCGCCTACTACGACGTGGCCCGCTACCGCGAGCTGGTCCGCCTGGCCGAGGACAACTACGTCCAGCACAAGGCCTTTTTCGACCAGATCCAGTCCCGCTTCAAGGCCGGTGTGAGCCGCGGCGTGGATCTCGAACAAGCCGCCGCCCGCCTGGCCCTGGCCGAGTCCAACCTCAACACCGAGGTGGCCAACCTGCACGATGTCACTGCACGCTACCTGCGCATCGTCGGTGCGCCGCCCCGACAGGCGGGGCCGGCCGTCACGCTCGACCAGATCCCCCTGCCCGACAGCGCTCAGGACGTGCTGACGGCGGCGCTCGGTCGCAGCGCCGCCATCTCCGCCGCCGTCGAGAGCCTGCGTGCCGCCCGCGCCCAAGCCTCGGTGCGCGAGGCCGCCTACCAACCCCGTGTCGAGGCCCGGGTGCGCACCGGTGCCGGCCACAACTACGAAGGCCTGGCCGGCCAGAAGCGCGACACCATCGGCGAGATCGTCCTGAACTGGAACCTCTACAACGGCGGTGCGGACCACGCCCGGGTGCAACAGGCCGCACGCCTGATGGACCAGGCGGCCGACCAGCGCGACGCCGTGTGCCGCGGGGTCTGGCAAACGGCCAGCATCGCCCACAACGACACCCGCAAGCTCGTCGAGCAGCTCCAGTACCTCGATGCCAACCAGATCGCCATCGAGAAAGCCCGCGATGCCTATCGGCGCCAGTTCGACATCGGCCAGCGCAGCCTGCTGGATCTGCTCAATGCCGAGAACGAGCTTTACACCGCGCGGCGGGCCTACGCCAACGCTCGCCACGATCTCGACGTGGCGCGGCTGCGCACCCGTGCCGCGATGGGCGAACTCCTGCCCGCGCTGGGCCTGAGCCGGCCGCTGGACGAGGCCGCACCCGATGCCGGCTGGAGTGCCGCAGACGACGGGGCACAGCGCTGCCCCATCGTCACCCCTGCCGTCGAAGTCACCCCTCGCTCGGAACTCGACGAGCGTGCCCGCAAACTGATGAGCAGCAGCGCCGCCCCGGTCCCGCAGCCCCCCGTGGCCGCACCGGCCCCGCCAGCGGCCGCCCCGTCAAGCACCGCACCGCAGCCCGAGGGCGACAAAATCTCCAACGTGCTGCGCCAGCTCGATGGCTGGGCGGCGGCCTGGCGCGCGAAGGATCTGCCACGCTACATGGGCTTTTACTCACCGCGCTTCCAGCCCACGACGATGAGCTACGACCAATGGGTCGCCCAGCGCCGCCAGCGCGTGACCAAACCCGGGCCCATCGGACTCGTGCTCGGACCGGTACGCACCCGCGCCCTGACGCCCGACACCATCGAAACCGCCTTCGAGCAGACCTACACCTCGCTGGACTACAGCGACAAGATGCACAAGGTGCTGACCTGGCGTCAAGAAGACAGCTCGCAGTGGCTGATCCACCGCGAGACGAACCGCTGAGGCTTGGCGCGCTCGGCCGCCCGAAACCGGGCCGTCGCCCCTTCCATCTCACACCGGCGATGAGCGCAAACCATACACCTTGCCGTCCAGGAAGAGGTATTCCGCCCGCACGAGCGGCGGGCCCTGCTCGCCCTTGAAGCCAAACCCCACCACCTCCACAAAGCCCCCCACGGCAGGTGGCGTCAACTGCCACTGATTCAGACGGAACAGCGGGGCCAGTTCGATCTCCCAGCGCGTGTCGCGCCGCGTTGGCACCACGGCCCGGGCCAGCAGGCCGGCGCCGTCGACCGCAGCACTCTGGCGCGGCAGTTCGCGCCGTGCCAGATCCTGCGGCACGGTCAAGCCCTCGGGCCGCTCCAGCACCAATTCGGCATGCGGATTGCGCCAGCGCACCTCCACCATCCGGCCTGCCAGATACAGCGGCCGGTCCTGATCGAAGCTGCTCCAGCCGTGGTGCGCCTGCACGGTACGCCCCCACAGACCCCCGGCCAGCATGGCTCCTGCGCCCAGGACATCTCGTCGTTTCATGCGCTCGCTCCTTTCGTCACCAGTAGGCGATCCAGCGTCCACAGGCCACCACCAGCAGCCAGATCAGCGTCGACACCCCCATTGACACCTTGGCCGCCGCGTCCAGCCGTTCGAGCGAACGCCGGGTGTGGAACCAGGCGGCATTCAGGCCGGCCAGCACCAGCAGCAGCATCTTGACTAGGAAGGCCCGGTTGCCCAGGAGTTCCGACGCCTGAGTGCCGAACATCAGCAGGCCGGAGCCGGCCGCCAGCGCGAACCCGCTCAGCGCCAGGCCAAGGCTCAACCGCGCCAGAGCCGGTACCGGCAAGGCACGAGCACCCCCCCACACCCGCACTTCCAGAGCCAACAGATTGCCCAGCAGCAAGGCGATGCCCACGATGTGCACCACTTCGAGCATGGGATAAGCCCAGGGATGGGCCGCCAGCGCCGCGAACATACTCAGCGGACCCGGCCGCACTGCGCGCGCGGGCGGTCGTCGTTTCCTTCCTTCATGGACGACGACTTTAGCCAAGCCGCGAGGCCAGCCGCACGCCCAAAGCAAAAAGCCCGGTGCCTTGTGGACACCGGGCCGTTGCGTTCAATGGTCGGGGTGGCGGGATTCGAACTCGCGACCCCTTGCACCCCATGCAAGTGCGCTACCAGGCTGCGCTACACCCCGACGAAGCCTTGTATTATAGACAGAAAATTCACTCTTGTGCCAGAAGCGCACGAATCGATCGCAACTCCTCGCGCAGCTGCTGCAAGCTGTAGGGCGAGCCGGCACCGAGGGTCGGCTGTGGGGCGGACGCCGGCGACACCGTAGCCTGGGCTGACGCGTCTGGCATCACCGCGTCCATCGCTGATGCTGCTGCCGGTGGCGGCCCGGCACGGCTGTCCAACCCCTCGGGCACAGTGGTGGCCGCCGGGGCGCGGCCAGGCAGTCCCATCTCTGCGAGCCGGTTGCGCGCCCCGCTGATCGTGAAGCCGTGTTCGTAGAGCAGTTCGCGGATGCGGCGAATGAGCAGCACCTCGTGGTGCTGGTAATAGCGCCGGTTGCCGCGCCGCTTCATCGGCTTGAGCTGCGTGAACTCCTGCTCCCAGTAACGCAGCACATAGGGTTTGACGCCACACAGCTCGCTGACCTCACCAATGGTGAAGTAGCGTTTGGCAGGAATGGCTGGGAGCGCCTTCTCCATTGAAAATCAATGAGATCGCAGGGGAAAGCTCAGACTTTACTCGAAGTCCTCTCCTGATGGGGGCTCGCCTTGCACGAGGCCCTTGAGCTTGTGACTGGCGTGGAATGTGACCACATTGCGCGCCTTGATCGGGATGGACTCGCCAGTGCGCGGGTTGCGTCCGGGCCGCGGCGCCTTGCGCCGGATCTGGAAGTTGCCAAAACCCGAGAGCTTCACATCCTCGCCACGGCTCAGGCTGGCATGGATGATCTCGAAGAAGGCCTCCACCATGTCCTTGGACTCGCGCTTGTTCAGCCCCAGGCGTTCGAACAGCAGGTCGGCCAGTTCGGCCTTGGTCAAGGTCGGCGTCTCGATCACCGGCAGGATCACTCGGTCCATCACATCCTCCATCCTTCCAACGTTGCGTGGGGGGCGGCCCGGACCTGGGCCTGCCCGGCACCAAGCGGCCTGGGCTCAGGCCCGCAGCCTCGCGCCCAGGCGCTGCGCCAGGGTGTCGACCACCGCCCGCACGGCGGCATCGATGCGCTCGTCCGTCAGGCCGCCGCGCTCGTCCAACAGTTCCAACCGCAGGGCCAGGCTGCGCTCTCCCTCCCCGATCTCCGGCGTGGGGTTCTTGGGCCGGTAAACATCGAACAGCACGGCCTGGCGCACCAGCCCGTCGGCCGGTGCCTCGGCCACGGCCTGCATCAATGCATCGTGCGTCACCCCTTCGCGCACGATGACCGCGATGTCGCGCAGCACCGGCTGATGACGCGCAATCGGCCGGTAAGCCGGCAGCGCGCGCTGCAACAAGACCTCGGCCTCCAGCTCGAAGACCACCGGCGCGAGTGGCAGCTCATAGCGCTGGCGCCAGCGCGGATGCAACTCCCCCACATGGCCGACGCACCGGCCATCGACCAGCACACGCGCACAGCGCCCCGGATGCAGGGCCGGGTGCTCCGCGGGTTCGAAGCGGGCCTGGCGAGGCGCCAGCAGGGTCTCCACATCGCCCTTGACGTCGAAGAAATCGACCACGCGCTCCTCGTGCCCCCACTGCAGCTCGTCCACCGGGCCGTAGGCCAGGCCACTGACGAACAGCGGCTGACGCAGACCGGCCACCGTGGTGTCCGATTCGGCCACCGAAGCATCACGCAGGAACACCTTTCCGGCCTCGAACACGCGCACCCTCGGCGCCTTGCGCGCCAGATTGAAACGCAGCACCTGCACCAGGCTGCCGATCAGGCTGGAGCGCATCACGCTCAAGGGCGCAGCGATGGGGTTGAGCAATTCGATGGGATGCTCATTGCCGGCAAAGTCGCGTTCCCACTGCGGTTCGACGAAGCTGAAATTCAGCGTCTCCTGGTAGTCCAGCGCGGCCAGGGCGTGGCGCACCGCATGCAGGCTGCGGCGGGCCTCCGAACGCACCTTCGCCACCGTGGGGGCCAGGGGCGGCGTGTCGGGCAGCCGGTCGTAGCCCAACACGCGAATCACCTCCTCGATGAGGTCTTCCTCGATCTGCAGGTCGAAGCGCCAACTGGGGGGCTGCACAGTGAGGCGCCCCGGTTCCTGTGTGACCTGCAGTCCGAGGCGCTCGAACACGCCGGCACAGTCCTCCTGTGTGACCGGCATGCCAATCACCTTGCAGGCCCGCTCCACACGCAGCGTCACGGGGGCCCGCTCGGGCAGACGCAGCACATGGTCGTCCATCGGGCCAGCCTCACCACCGCAGATGTCCAGCACGAGCTGCGAGATGCGCTCGATGTGCTCCACCGTCAGTGCCGGATCCACGCCACGCTCGAAGCGATGCCCGGCATCGGTCGAGAAGTTGTAGCGGCGCGAACGGCCCGCGACGGCCTTGGGCCACCAGAAAGCCGCCTCGACATAGATGTTGCGCGTCTGGTCGGAGGTGGACGTGCGCTCGCCCCCCATGATGCCGGCCAGCGATTCGACCGCCAGCTCATCCGCGATCACGCCGACTTGGGCGTCCACCTCGATGGTGTCGCCATTGAGCAGTTCCAGTCGCTCGCCCGGGCGACCCCAGCGCACCGTCAGTCCGCCGTGGATCTTGTCGAGATCGAAGATGTGCGAGGGCCGGCCGTACTCGAACATCACGTAGTTAGAGATGTCCACCAAGGCGTTGACCGAACGCTGGCCGCAACGCGCCAAGCGCTCGACCATCCAGGCCGGCGTGGCCGCACGCGGGTTCACGTTGCGGATGATGCGGCCCGAAAAGCGACCGCACAGGTCCGGTGCCTCGATGTGTACCGGCAGCCTGTCCGAGTGGCTCACTTTCACGGGCGGGAAGACCGGTTGCTTCAACGGCGCGCCCGTCAGCGCCGACACCTCGCGCGCGATGCCGTAGACGCTCAGGCAATGCGCCAGGTTCGGCGTGAGCTTGAGCGTGAACAGCGTGTCATCCAGCGCGAGGACGTCCCGCAGGTTGCGCCCCACCGGCGCATCCTCGTCCAGCACCAGCAACCCTTCGTGATCGTCGGAGAGCTTGAGCTCGCGTGCCGAGCACAGCATGCCCTGGCTCTCCACGCCGCGCAACTTGCCGAGCTTGATGCGCAAGGGCTCGCCACCGTCGTGCGGCGGCGGCAGCTCGGCGCCCACGAGGGCACAGGGCACCTTCAGCCCCGCGCGCACGTTCGGCGCACCACACACGATCTGTAGCATCTGCCCCGTGCCGGCATCGACGCGGCAGACGTTCAGCCGATCGGCATTGGGATGGCGCTCCACCTCCAGCACCCGGGCCACCACCACCGAGGAGAACGGCGGGGCCACGGGGCGCAGATCCTCCACCTCCAGGCCGGCCATCGTCAGCAGTTCGGCCAGGGCCTCGGTGCTCAGCGGCGGGTTGCAGAACTCGCGCAACCAGGACTCGGGAAATTGCACGTCGTCTTCCTTGCAGACAGAGTCGAACGATGGACGGGTCAGCGGAACTGCGACAAGAAACGCAGGTCGCCGTCGAAAAACAGGCGCAGGTCGTTCACGCCGTAGCGCAGCATGGCCAGGCGGTCGATGCCCGAGCCGAAGGCAAAGCCGATGTAGCGCTCAGGGTCCAGGCCCATGTTGCGGATCACCTGCGGATGCACCTGGCCCGAGCCGGACACCTCCAGCCAACGGCCCTCCAAGGGCCCGCTGCCGAACATCATGTCGATCTCGGCGCTCGGCTCGGTGAATGGGAAGTAGCTGGGCCGGAAGCGGATGCGCATGTCCGTGGTCTCGAAGAACTCCTGCAGGAAGTTGACGTAGACCGACTTCAGGTCCTTGAAGCTCACGTTCTCGCCCACCCACAGGCCCTCGACCTGATGGAACATTGGCGAATGGGTCGCATCGCTGTCGACCCGGTAGGTCCGCCCCGGAGCGATCACGCGAATGTCCGGGATCGGACGGCCCGCATCGAGCAGCGCCTGGTGGCGCTTGACATGCTGCACCGCATGCCGGATCTGCATCGGGCTCGTGTGGGTACGCAGCAAGTGGCCGCCCTCCACGTAGAAGGTGTCGTGCATCGAACGGGCCGGATGGTCCTGCGGCGTGTTCAGCGCCGTGAAATTGAACCAGTCCGACTCGATCTCCGGCCCGTCGGCCACGTCGAATCCCATCGAACCGAAGATCGCCTCGATGCGCTCCATGGCCCGGGTCACGGGATGCAGGCCAGCCGGACCACGGCGGCGCCCCGGCAGGCTCACGTCCAGAGCCTCGGTGCGCAACTGGCGTTCCAGCTCAGCATCGGCCAGGGTCTGCCGGCGGGCGTTGAGCAGGGCCTCGACCCGCTGCTTGACCTCATTGATGGCCGCTCCGCGCGTCTTCTTCTCCTCGGGCGGCAGTGCGGCCAAGCCCCTGAGCAGCTCCGTCAGACGGCCGGACTTGCCCAGGTAGCGGGCCTTGGCGTTCTCCAGGTCGGCCGGGGTCGGGGCGGCGTCGAAGTCCGCACGGGCGCTGTGGACCAGTTGTTCGAGCTCGTTCATGCGTGGATGGCGTCAGGTTCCGGTGCCGGGCTCGCCAGGCAAGCCCTGCGGCAATAAAAAAAGGCCGAACCCGGTGTCGGCCTTTCCGGCTGCCCGGCCTCCAGGCCGGGGAGCTGCAATGTCGGGCCCGCACCCTTGCGGACCCATCACGGCAATCAAGCAGCGAGTTGAGCCTTCACCTTGTCGACGATGCTGCCAAAAGCCGCCGGATCGTGCACGGCCAGATCGGCCAGCACCTTGCGGTCGATTTCGATCGCCGCCTTCTTGATGCCGTTCATGAACTTGCTGTAAGTCAGACCGCGCTCACGCACCGCCGCGTTGATGCGGGCGATCCAGAGCTGGCGGAATTCGCGCTTCTTGGCGCGACGGTCACGGTAGGCATACTGCCCGGCCTTCATCACCGCCTGTTTGGCGATGCGGAAGACGTTCTTGCGACGCCCCCGGAAGCCCTTGGCCAGGGCCAGGACCTTCTTGTGACGAGCGCGCGCGGTGACACCACGTTTGACGCGAGGCATGTGCTTTCTCCTTCAACCCGAGCGTTTACAGACCAGCAAAGGGCATCATCTGAGCGATGTGACCCATGTTGGTGTCGTGCACGTTGACCGCGCCGCGCAGTTGGCGCTTGCGAGTGGTCGACTTCTTGGTGAGGATGTGGCGCTTGAACGCCTGACCGCGCTTGACGGTGCCACCCGGGCGAACGCGGAACCGTTTGGCCGCGCTCTTCTTGGTCTTCATCTTGGGCATGACTGCTCCTTCTTCGTTGTGCCCGCAAGGCGCCGCGAACCTTTCGCGGGCTTGTCGGCCCCGGGCCACTTGCCCCGGCGTGGCGACCCACCACCGCCGGGCTGCCGATCACCCGAGGGTGATCACTTTTTCTTCTTCGGCGCCAGGATCATGATCATCTGGCGCCCTTCCAGTTTGGGCATGTTCTCGACCACGCTCACATCGGCCAGGTCATCGCGCACGCGCTCGAGCAGCCGCATGCCGATCTCCTGGTGCGTGATCTCGCGTCCGCGGAACCGCAGCGTCACCTTGCCCTTATCGCCATCTTCGAGGAAACGACGCAGATTGCGCAGCTTGATCTGGTAGTCGCCCTCGTCGGTGCCGGGGCGAAACTTCACCTCTTTGATATCGATGACGTGCTGCTTCTGCTTCGCCTCGTGCGCCTTTTTCTGCTCCTGGTACTTGAACTTGCCGTAATCCATCAGGCGGCACACCGGAGGGTTCGCCGTGGCCGCGATCTCGACCAGATCGACATCAGCCTCAGCGGCCATGCGCAAAGCCTCAGCGAGGCTCACGATGCCCAGCGGCTCGTTGTCAGGCCCGTTGAGCCGCACCTCGGGCGCGGTGATCTCACGGTTCAGGCGATGCTTGCGCTCCGCGTTCGGGATGCGACGGTCAAGAAAAGTAGCGATGGTTCAAATCCCCAGGGGCCAGACCCCAATAACAATCACACACGCACCCTGCGGCCACGGGGGTGGAGCCCCACCCCGCGTCACAGCTTCTGGGCAATGTCGCTCGCGATCTTCTGAATGAAGGTATCGAGGGCCATCACACCGAGATCCTGGTTGCCTCGGGCGCGCACCGCGACGGCTCCGGACGCCTTTTCCTTGTCACCCACGACAAGGATGTACGGAACCTTCTGCAAGGAATGCTCGCGGATTTTATACGTGATCTTTTCGTTACGCAAATCGGTCGCGATCCTAAGTCCTTGTTTTTGCAGCGTTTTGGCCACTTCCCGGACATAGTCGGCTTGGGCGTCGGTGATGTTGGCCACCACCACCTGCACCGGCGCCAGCCACACCGGCAGTGCCCCGGCATGCTGCTCGATCAGGATGCCAATGAAGCGCTCCAGGCTGCCCACGATGGCCCGGTGCAGCATCACGGGTGTGCGACGCGAGCCGTCCTCGGCCACATACTCGGCCTCCAGGCGCTGGGGCATCGAGAAATCCACCTGTATCGTGCCGCACTGCCACTGGCGCCCCAGGGCGTCCTTGAGCGTGTATTCGATCTTCGGCCCGTAGAACGCCCCGTCGCCCGGAGCAATCTCGAACTCGCAGCCGGCCCTGCGCAGGCTTTCCATCAGGGCATGCTCGGCTTTGTCCCAGGACTCGTCCGAGCCGATGCGAGCCTCGGGCCGTGTGGCCACCTTGTAGATGATCTGCTCGAAGCCGAAGTCTTTGTAGACCTTTTGCAGCAGGGCCGTGTAGGCCACGCATTCGTCGAGGATCTGGTCCTCGGTGCAGAAGATGTGGCCGTCATCCTGCGTGAAGCCGCGCACCCGCATGATGCCGTGCAGACCGCCTGTGGGCTCGTTGCGGTGGCACTGGCCGAACTCGCCATAGCGCAGCGGCAGGTCGCGGTAGCTCTTGATGCCCTGCTTGAAGATCAGCAGGTGGCCCGGGCAGTTCATGGGCTTGAGCGCGTAGTCGCGCTTTTCGCTTTCGGTCGTGAACATGTTGTCCCGGTACTTGTCCCAGTGGCCGGTCTTCTCCCACAGCGTCCTGTCCAGGATCTGCGGGCCCTTGACCTCCTGGTAGCCGTTGTCGCGGTACACGGCACGCATGTACTGCTCCACCTGCTGCCACAAGGCCCAGCCCTTGGGATGCCAGAACACCAGGCCTGGTGCATGGTCGTCCAGGTGGAACAGGTCGAGTTCACGACCGAGTCGGCGGTGGTCGCGCTTCTCAGCCTCCTCGAGCATGCGCAGGTACTGCTCGAGTTCTTCCTTCGTGGCCCAGGCCGTGCCGTAGATGCGCTGCAACTGCTCGTTGCGGTGGTCGCCCCGCCAGTAGGCGCCCGCCACCTTCATCAGCTTGAAGTGCTTGAGCTTGCCCGTACTGGGCACGTGCGGGCCGCGGCACAGGTCGGTGAAACGGCCTTCGCTGTAGAGCGACACTTCCTCGCCGGCCGGGATGCTCGCGATGATCTCGGCCTTGTAGTGCTCGCCCAGGCTTTTGAAATAGGCCACCGCCTCGTCGCGCGGCACGACCTTGCGCTCCACCGGCTCATTCTTCCTGGCCAGCTCGGCCATCTTCTGCTCAATGGCGGCCAGGTCTTCCGGCGTGAAGGGGCGCTTGTAGGCGAAGTCGTAATAGAAGCCGTTCTCGATCGTCGGCCCGATGGTCACCTGGGCGTCAGGGAACAGCTCCTTCACGGCATAGGCCAGCAGATGTGCCGTGGAGTGGCGCAGGATGTCCAGGCCGTCGGCATCCTTGTCGGTGACGATGGACAGGGGCACGTCCTGACCGTCGATCACGAAACTGGTGTCGACCAGTCGGGCCTGCTCACCGCGCCCGACACGCCCGGCCAGCGCGGCCTTGGCCAGGCCAGGACCGATCGATGCGGCCACTTCGGCCACCGAGACC
>NZ_JBKBVU010000314.1:0-2360 GCF_046289365.1 Caldimonas sp.
CCACGCCAGGGATCGACGGCCACGCCCAGCGGCCTCGTGCACCGGCGGTCCGCCGAACAGACTGCGGATCTTCGCGTACCAGGCCATCAGAATCCCTTGCTCGTGGTGACGCGGATCTGCCGCGGCGCGCCGGGCCACAGCCCCGTGGCCACGGCCTGCTCGAAGAGATCCCGCTTGACCGCGCGGATGGCGGCCTGCAGTTCCTCGATGGAGCGGTACTCGACGGTCTTGTCGCCGAAGGTGACGCGCCGCTCGCCCTTGGCCAGCGCCGCTTCCAGGGCATCGAGGTGGGCTTGGGTGTAGGCCATCAGCGGTAGACCACGAGGTTGATTTCGGTGGAGTCGTCGAACGACGCGGCCGTGGTGGCGCAGCTGAGGTCGACGTACTGGGCGGTCTTCTGGTCGGAGGTGGCGCGCACGATGGCAATGCGCTGCGTGCCGCTGTTGGTGCTGCTGCGGGCCAGCGCCGTCCAGCAGTAGTCGGCATCCGGCATCGGCGTGGCAAAGCTCACGCGGTAGCGGCCGGCCGCGGTGCGGGTCACCCCGGCGACGTTGTGGGCCGCGCGTACGACGATCTGGTTGCCGACATACCCGAAGCACACCCAGGCCCGGGCCAGGCCCGGGTGGGTCGCATCGATCTTGGTCTGGACCTCGAGGCCGATGCGGCTGGCCAAGGCGGCGATGCGAGAGGCCAGGCTCATCAGGCGAGCGCCCCTTCGAAGATCGCGACGAAGTCGGTGTCGGTGTCGCCGATGTCGCTCGTGGCCACTGCTCCGATGTTGCTGCGCGCATGAAGCTGCTCGGCGGCGGTGAGCGTCTGCGCCGCATCGAAGCGCACGCGGTGGTTGACGGCGGCCAGCAGCGCATCCAGGCCGCTGGTGCCGTTTTGCAGCAGCTGCTGGATCTCCAGCAAGGTGTCGTAGGCGGCGTCCGCCCCGCCCAGGATCTCGGCTTTCAGCGCATCGAGCAGCGTGACGATCTTGTTCGACGAATAGGTGCTGGTGGTGGCGACCTGGGTGTCGTCGATCGCACCCGAGGCCAGCACCGCGGCCTTCAGCTCGTTGATCGCCGCCACCAGGCTCGACTTGTCGGTGGTGGTGAGGTTGGCAAGGTTGCCGGCCTTGGCGCGCACGTCGTTGAACTCCTGCGCGACGCGGATGACCAGGCTCTCGATGCGGGTGGCCAGACTCATGGGCTCTCCTTCGGGGTTCGGGACGGCCAGCGGCGATCAGCGCAGCCAGGGGCTGCGGATGACCCGCCGGCGTGATGGGGTCGTAGAAACGGCGAGGCCACCTCGCTGGGTGGCCTCGTCGTGGTTCAATGCAGGAACCGGTGGCGGCGCATCCGGTGGTGTCGCCAGCCCCAGTTGCCGCTCCAGATCCCGCCAGTGGCGTTCCTCGAAGCGGTCCAGCCCCGCTGCGCTCGCAGCCGCGCGAGCGTAGACGTAGCAGTCCAGGGCTTCGTTCCTCTCGCGCATCTTCTGCCACTCGCGCACCGGGTAGCCGTTGCGGTCTCGCCGGGTGACGAGCTGCTCGGCGCACAGCTGCTGGATGAACTCGGCGTCGATCTTGGGCAGGTGCACATACCCGGCCGGATAGACCGGGGTCGAGCCGTCCTCGGCCACGTCGGCGCTTTTTCTCAGGTTGTTGTAGAGCTCCAGCTTGGCGATGCCCACCGCCACGCTGTAGACCTTGATGCCCCGGCGCAGCTTCTTGCCCGCCTGCGAGACGTCCACCGCGGTCGGCGTGCCGATCAGGGCCGCTCCCTTGGACACCCCCTTGACCGCCATCACGCGCGGATCTCGGCAGGCGCGCACGAAGGCGTAGGCTTCCTGCGTCGCAAAGCCCGTGTCCAAGGCGAAGCGCGCAAGCGGCATCTGCGCGCCGCGCTCGTGCGTCCAGGTCTCGGCGGTCAGTTCGGCCAGGCTCTTCCACACCGCATCGCGCGCCGTGTCGCCCATCAGCACCCGGTGCTCGACGAGCCAGGCCTCCTTGCCGCGCCCGAAAGCCCAGATCGAGGCCTCGATGCGGTCCTTCTGTACGTCGGCGCCGCCCACCAGCAGCAGGCCGCCTGCGGGCACTCGGCCCAGGGGATAGTCCTCCCGCCGCTCGAGCAGCCGCTGCCAGTCCGGCGCCTCGCCCTCCTCGACCCAGGTCTCGCCGAGTTCCGTGTTCTTGAAGGTCTTGATCGCCGCAGCCGAGCCGGACTCCTTGCCAACCGCCGCCTCCCAGGCGGCGGCGATGTCCCGCCAGGAACGCCAGCCCACAGGGCTGTAGAGCGACGACAGGTGGAAACCGGCCGTCTTGGCACCCGGTGCCATGGCCCGCCACTCGCCGTGCTCCAGCATCCAGGTCTTGTGGT
>NZ_JBKBVU010000315.1:0-2353 GCF_046289365.1 Caldimonas sp.
GGCGCCAGCAGTTTCACGGGAATGTGCCCCTGGTCGTGGAGCATGGCCACATACAGGTCGTGGGCGCGGCGGGCCAGCATCGCATCGGCGCCTTCGGGGCCGTCGACCCGGTGGCCCTCGGCCCGCAGGGTCGCGACGGCCGGGGCCACCAGGGCCCAGTCCTCGGGGCCGAAGAGGCCGCCTTCGGACGCATGGGGATTGAGCCCGAAGACCCCGACGGCCGGCTGTGGCAGGCCCAGCAGGCGACAGGCCCGCAGGCCCGCGCGGGCTGCCGCCGCCACGCGCTGCGGTGTGATGCGCGTCAGCGCCGAAGCCACGCTTTCGTGCAAGGTCACGTGCACGATGCGCAGGCCACCCCCCACCAGCATCAGGAAGACCTCGTCCTCGCGCAGGCCGCACACGCGCGCCACCAGGGAGGGATAGCCGCTGAAGGTTATGCCCGCCCGGGCAATGGCCACCTCGTGGTGCGGGCCGGCCACCACCGCGTCGTGCTGGCCGGCGCGGCAAGCCTGCAGCGCAGCGGTGGCCGCGGCCACGGCACTGGCGCCCGCCTCGGCATGCACCAGGCCGGGACGCAGGGCCGAGGCGGTGGGCTCGGGCGTGGCAACGCAGGCCACACGCTCGAGCAGATCGCCCAGGCCGAGCTGCTGCGCCGTGCGGTCCAGCACTCCGGGCGGGCCGTACAGGGTCAGGTGCACGCCTGCCTCGCCCTGCAGGGCCTGCACCGCCTTCAGCGCGATCTCCGGGCCGATCCCGTTGGGATCGCCCACGGCCAGGGCCAGACGCCGTGCGCTCATCGTCCGACCCTCACAGCGGCAGCGCCAGCAGGGTGTCGATGACGGTGCTGTCGCACACGGCCACGCGCTCGGCCAGCAGCAGGCGCCCCCCTTCGCGCACGAAGCGGTCGTGGTAGGCACCGGTGGCAAACAGCTCGGTCTGGCCGGTGGCCATGATGCGTGCCACCATGAACGGCGTGCGCGCTTCGATCGCCGCCGGGTTGCGAGCCGTGATCCACGGCATGCCCAGCAGGTGCCGGTAGCGGTGGCGCTCGTAGATGTTGGCCTCGCGCAGCGCCGCCACACGGTCTTCGAGCATGGCGCGCGAGTCGGCATAGACGATGCCGGCCGGCAGGCCCTCGCGATGGTTCTCCGCGTGCGTGATGCGGTAGTGACAGCCTTCGGTGAAGAAGCCGGGCCAGGACTCCAGGGCGTCGCCGTCGATCGCATCGGCATAGGCAGCGTTGAAGGTGCACAGCGCGATCAGGTCGTGATGGGCATCCATCTCACACCCCCATCAGGTTGCGGTAGGCTTTCCAGAAGCCACGCACCGAGGCCTCGGTGGCGCGGCCCTCGCTGGAACAGGCCAGCTCGCCGCCCATCTCGAGGACCGCCTCCTGGTCGCGGGCCCCGGCGATGCCGCGCTGCACGAAGCCCCCCACGGCCCCGTCCTCCATCGAGATAAACCCCGCCGGGCCGATCAGGTTGGCCTGTTTGAGCCTGACCTGGCGCTGCTCGGGGGTGTCGTCGGCATAGCCGAGGTAAGTCCAGTTCAGCTCGCTGCGGCCCGTGCCCTTGGGCAGCACCTGGCGCACGGCCAGGCAGTTCTGGATCTGCTGCAGCACGAAGCCGGGAAACACCGAGAGGATCTGCAGCGTCACGCCGTCGTCGAACTCCGGGAAGGCCTGCAGCAGCGTGGGGTCCTTGAGGCGGTAGCGGTCCGTGTCCGAACGCAGCCCCTGCTCCTTGTAGGACGCATCCTTGGCCTGCGGGTCAATCATCGAGTAGCTCACATGGTGTGCGCCGCTGTCGTCGACGATGACGCCACCCTTTTGCGACAGGCGGTTGAGCTCGAAGGTCGTGAAGAACAGATGCAGCAGGCTCGCGTGGTAGCTGTCCTTCACGTTCTCGACATAGAGCTTCCAGTTGTTGGGCAGGGCCTGGGTGAAGCGGCCGATCACCTGCACCGGTTTGTGCAGCACGCGCTCGATGCGCTGGCAGATCTCGTCGCCGAGATAGTCCTCGATGCCGGGCACCTCGTCATGGAAGCTGCCGAACACCAGGCCGCAAAAGCTGGCGATGCGCAGCTTGCGTGGGCCGTGGTCCTCCTTGCAGAAGCCCGGCGGCATGCCTCCCTGGCCCTTCACGCCCTGCTCGAACGCCACCCCGGTGAGGTCGCCCTGGCGGTTGTAGCTCCAGGCATGGTAGACACACTGGAAGCTTTCGGCCCGGCCGGCTTTCTCCAGCGCGATCAGCGCGCCACGGTGCGCGCAGCGGTTCTCGAAGCCGTAGAGCTCGCCGTCGCCGTCGCGCACGACCACCACCGGGGTCTCGCCGACGAAGGTGGTGCGGTAGTG
>NZ_JBKBVU010000089.1:0-10789 GCF_046289365.1 Caldimonas sp.
CGCCTGTTCGACCTGCCCGCGCCCGCCGGCCACGAGGGCCCCGCCTTCCAGGCCCTGCGCCTGGGCCTGCCGTCCGACGAGGCCGCCTTGCAGCGGCTCGATGCCGCCTTCGGCCGGGCCACCGCATCCACCACCTTCATAGCGAAGACCCCATGAAACCGAATGTCCTGTCTCGCGGCTTGCGTCTGGTGCTCGGCTGGGCCTGGCTGGGCGCCGCACTGGCTGCGTCCGCCCAGCCCGTGACCGTGGGCGATGACCACGGCCGTACGGTGACGCTGCCCCGAGCGGCCCAGCGCGTGATCAGCCTCGCCCCCCATGCCACCGAACTCATCTTCGCCGCCGGGGGCGGCGAGCGCCTGGTGGGCGTGGTCGAGTTCAGCGATTACCCCGAGGCCGCCAAGGCCATCCGCCGCGTGGGTGACAACAAGGCCGTCGATCTGGAAGCCGTGGCCGCCTTGAAGCCCGATCTGATCGTCGTCTGGCGCCACGGCAACGCACGCCGCCAGCTCGAAAAGCTGGGCCATCTGGGCATCCCCGTATATGAAAGCGACCCGCGGCGCCTTGACGACATCCCCGGCGCCCTGGAACGCCTGGGCCGCCTGCTGGGCACCAGCGCCCAGGCCACGCAGGCGGCCGACAGCTACCGCCAGCAACTGCAATCCCTGCGCGACCGCTACGCCGGCCGCCCGCCCGTGACCACCTTCTACCAGGTGTGGCGCCAGCCCCTGAAGACGCTGAACGACGAACACATGGTGAGCGACGTGATCCGTCTGTGCGGTGGCGTCAACGTCTTCGGCAAATTGGAGCCCCTGGTGCCTACGCTGTCCGACGAAGCCGTGCTGCAAGCCAACCCCGAATTCATGTTCGCCGCCAGCATGGGGGCCACCCACTCCCACCGCCCGGTGGACAGCCTCGACGGCTGGAAACGCTTCCCCCGCCTCACGGCCGTGCAGCGCGGCAACCTGTTCTATGTGAACGGCGATCTCATCAACCGGCCCACACCGAGGGTGCTGCAGGGGGCGGCGCTGATTTGTGAAGCGATGGAGGAGGTACGGGGGCGGCGATAGTGGCCGGGTCGCCGATGATTCCCAGCCTGTTTTGAGGTCGGCCACCCTTGCGGGTGGCTTTTTCGTTGTCAGTACAGCTTGCGCTCGGTCATTGGCGGCGGGCTCCATTGGTACAGCCAGGTCTCGGTGAGCGGCTGTCCCGCGTGCTCGAGATAGAGGCGGATGGTGATGGGTTCGGTGTCCTCGGGCGGCACCAAGTCGAACATCGCGCGGTAGCCGCCGATGGAATGCAGCGGCCGTGCCGAGACGATCTCGACGCGGCCTCGGCTGGGGGTGACGACGGCCTTGACGTTGGCGTTGCGCCCCAGCAGCGAGAGATCCCCGCCGGTGAAGTCCACGGCAAAGCGCCACGAGAAATATTGGCGTGGCCGGCCGACGACGCCGCCCAGGCCGGTGCGGGTGGCCACGCACCGGGCCAAGGGAGGCTGGACCGGGGGATGCGTGCCCCAGTGCAGGCGGTAGCTGTAGAGCAGTTCCTCGCCCGCCTGGGGCTTGCGCCGCGGGTTCCAGAAGGCGACGATGTTGTCGAAGGTTTCGTCGACGGTGGGAATCTCGACGAGCTGGACCGAACCGTCTCCCCAGTCGCCGCGGGGTTCCACCCACAGGCTGGGCCGGCGCTCGTAGAAGACTCCATCGTCTTGGTAATTCTCGAAGTTGCGGTCGCGCTGCAGCAGCCCGAAGCCGCGCGGTTGACGGTCCTGGAACGCGTTGAAGGCGAGCTGCCGCGGATTGGTCAGTGGGCGCCAAATCCATTCGCCTGCCCCGGTCCACAGGGCCAGGCCGTCGCTGTCGTGGATCTCCGGGCGCCAGTCGTAGCCCATGCGACGGTCGTTTTCTCCCACCTGGTACATGCTGGTCAGGGGGGCGATGCCCAGGCGTTCGATGGTCTTGCGCGGGTACAGGCTGGCGTCCACATCCATCACGAGGGTGTCTCCCGGGGTGATGCGCAAGCGGTACGCGCCGGCGATGCTGGGGGAGTCGAGCAAGGCGTGCACGACGACGGTGCTGGATTGCGGGTCGGGCCGCTCCAGCCAGAAGGCGGTGAAGTCGGGAAACTCCTCGGGGTAGGGCATGGCCGTGTCGATGGCCAGCCCCCGCGCGGACAGCCCGTATTGCCATTGTCCGCCGACGGCACGGAAGTAACTGGCCCCCAGGAAGGCGCAGACGTCGCGCTCCAGGTCGGTGTGAAAGTTCAGACGAAAGCCTGCAAACCCGAGATCGCCGGGCAGGGCGGCCGGGTCCAGGCCGCTTTGGCGATGGTCGAACATCGAAGCCCGGTAGGCGATTTCGCGGGCCTGCCCGTCGACAACCTCATGGATGCGCACTGGGGACTTGAAGAACAGGCCCAGATGGAAGAACTGGGCCTGGAAGCGCAAGCCCTCATCGCGCCACAGGGCCCGCTCGGGGCGGAAACGGATGGACTGGTACCGGTCCCAGTCCAGCGCCTCGACCGCCGCGGGCAGCCGGCGCGAGCGGGTCTGATACGGGCGTTCGGACAGCCAGCGGGCATGACCCTTGAGCTTGGCGTGGTCGAAGGGCTGCGCGGCGGGGGCTGGCTGGCTCGCCGATGCCGCCAGGAGGGAATCGGCCCAGGGCAGGGTTGCGAGAGCCCCCAGGGTGTGAACAAAGTGGCGTCTTTGCATGCGGGCGGTGACAAATCGGCAACGGTGGCCGCAAACGGCCATGGAAGAATCGCGGCAGTGTGCGGCGCACTGGCTCCCCGACCCGTCAGCCGGGAGGGGAACGGAACTGTAGGACAATTCCGACAGCCGTCCATAGCGTGAAGGAATGCACATTTCAAGGCGGTGCGAGCCCCGGGTCTGGGGGTTGTGAGCTCAAGAGATCTGGCTTCCGATGCGATATAGCCGTACAGGCCGCGGTGTCGTGGGCCGGCGGGTCGAGTGTGAAATGGTGTCAATGCCCTGGGGCCCGTGGCGGGTCCGGCGGGCCCAGGAGCAGGAGCGTCCGGAATGACAAGCGTGTTTGCCGTGTTGGATGACCAGGAGGACGCCTGCGGTGCGTTCCATCTCCCGGTTCAAGGCCTGTTCGCCGATCTGGAACGGGCCCAGGGCTCGATCAACCTGGACGAGGAGTTCCTGTCGATGCCGCCCGAGGTCCAGGTAGCCATTCTGCAGGACTGGCAGCGAGCCTTGGAGGTCAGCCGGCGTCGTGCCTTGATGAGAATGTTCGCCGAAGTCTGCGACAGCCTGCCGCAGGCGCCGATCAGTCTGCGCTGGCAACGGCTGCGCGAACGCTGCGAGCGCCTGGGGCTGGAATGCCCGGCTGAATTGCCCGTCCCCATGACTGCCGCCTGATGGCGTGCGGTGACGGACCGTTGGCATGGGATGCGGCAGAAATGAGACAACGGCGCGCACGCGGCGCCAGCCTGGGGCGTGGGGGTGTTGATACCACGAAGTGAAAAACTACACTCGGCAACGTGGTGGTGACCAAGATGGCAGACGCGATAGGCGTCCAGATCGACCGTGACCTTGCAGAGCGGGTTGCCGACGAGCAACTGCGCATGGTCTGGATGCACGCGTCCATCGGAACGCTCATTGCCACGGCGTTCGCGGTCTTCATGGCCTTGCACATGCCCGACACCGTGCCTCGGCTGCTGGTGCAAACCTGGGTGGTCATGAAGCTGCTGGTGGCCATTCCGCGTATCGTGCAGGCCCAGGTGTACCGGCGCCAGGGGTATCCCGGGGGGCAGGCCTGGCGCAACAGCACCTACTGGCTGCTGGCATTGGACGGAGCGGTCTGGGGTCTGGCGGGGGCGTGGCTGATGCAGCAGGACTCGCATACCGCCTCGCTGGTGGCTGCCAGCCTGGCGTGTGTGGCGTCGGTGGCCACCTTCGGACTGCAGGTGCGGATGCTGGCCACGGCGGCCTATGTGGCCCCGATGCTCGGCCCCACTGCGCTGTCTCTGCTGTGGCGGGGCGACGAATTTGGTTTTCTGGGTGGCACCGGGCTGGTGCTGATGCTAGGCCTGCTGCTCACCACGGCCTTTCGCTCCGAGAAGCGTCTGGCCGAGGTCTTCCTGCTGCGTCTGCATGCAAGCCGCATCGCCCAGGAACGGGCCGAGGCTCTGGAGCTGGCCAAGCGGGAGAGTGCCGTCAAAAGCCAGTTCCTGGCCACGATGAGTCATGAATTGCGCACCCCGCTGCACGGCATCCTCGGGCTGGCACGGCTGATCCACGTGGATGCCAAGGATCCGGCGATGCGGCGTCGGGTCGAATTGATCGAGAGCTCGGGGACGCACCTGCTGTCGCTGATCAACGACTTGCTGGACATCGCCCGCATCGAGTCGGGTCAGTTGAAGATCCAGCGCACCACGTTCGACCTGGCAGCCGAACTGGAGCGGGTGGCAGGGGTGTATGCCGTGCGTGCCGAAGACAAAGGTTTGGTCTTCACCAGCGACCTGCGTCTGCCGCGTCCATGCTGGGTGGAGGGCGATCCGGCGCGCACACGCCAGGTGCTGCACAACCTGCTGGGCAATGCGGTGAAGTTCACCCAGAAGGGATGGATCGGCTTGGCGGCTCATCGGGAACCCGGTGACGAGACGGTGATCTTCGAGGTTCGTGACACCGGTGTGGGCATCGCCCCTGCCGACCAGGGGCGCATTTTCGAGGCCTTCCGGCAGGTGGCTGCCGGGCCGTCGCGTCCCCTGGAGGGCACCGGGCTGGGCCTGACGATTGCGCGCGAGATCGCCCATGCGCTGGGGGGCGATATCACCTGCCAGAGCACGGTGGGGGTGGGTTCGTTGTTCCGCTTCACGGCCCGGCTGCCTTCGGTGGAGGCGCCGCAGACGGTGACTGCCCCGCCGGCGAGCACGCCAGCCGCGACGGGGCCCGGCCCCGTGGCGGTGCAGGCGGGCGAGCCGCCCGGACAGCGCCAGCCCCATGTGCTGCTGGTGGAAGACAACGATCTCAATGCCTTGGTGGCGTCGGCCTTCCTGGAGCGTTGCGGGCTCGAGGTCGAGCATGTGCATGATGGCCGCGAAGCGGTGCGTCATGCCCTGAGAGAGGTGGGGCGTCCGGATCTGATTCTGATGGACTGCCTGATGCCCACGCTCGATGGCTTCGAAGCCACACGCGAGATCCGCAACCAGGAACAGGCCCTGGGCTTGGCGAGGGTGCCGGTGATTGCCCTGACCGCCACGGCCAGCGAGGAGGATCGCCGCCGTTGCATCTCCGCGGGCATGGACGATTTCCTGGCCAAGCCGTTCACCGACGCCGACCTGATGGCTTTGATGAGCGTGTGGCTGCAGCTTCCAGGAACCAACCGTGGGGCCCCGCCTGCCTCGGCTCAGGACGAAGCGGACGATGCCTCGCTAGGCGGCAAGGGCTTCCTGCCGACCTAGGGACATCGCCGGTTCGAACAGCCGGATGTCGGGGTGTACGGTGCCCACCATGAAGGTGTAGAGCGGATGGTGCTTCGCATGCCATTCGCGCTCAGCAGCGCGCACGTCGAAGGCCAGGACCCAATGGTCGATGTTCCCGGCATGTGCCAGCGGCACGGTGCGGTCGTCGTCGTACAGGCTGGTGAAGCCCAGACGCCGGTACTGCCGGACCAGGGCCGGACTGCGGGCGCCGATGACCATCCAGCGCACCTGGTTGGCCAGGCAATAGAGGTAGCTGGCCTTCATCAGCGCGAGCTTGATGAGCGGGTCGGTCTGACCCGGAACCACCGCCAGCCGGGTGATCTCGGCCCGCGCGTCGTCGCGCATGGCCTCGGGCACTTGCACGCTGCCTTCGATCAGCAAGGGGCCATGGCTGTTGACCTGGACCCGCGCCGTGCCCACCGGCTCGCCGCTGGCTTTGTCGGTGCACACCAGCACGACCGTGGCGGGGGAGTGGTCCAAGGTGTCGGGTTGCGCAAAGGCGGTGCGTAACTCCGGGAGATGATGTCCATACGACTCGGAGCGCACCCGGCAGGCGGCCTGGAGGTCCTGGGGGCTGCGGGCGATCCGGACGGTGAAGCTGAGATGGGCGGTGGGCATGGCGGCAAGGCGTATTTGATCGAGTAAGCCAACCCGGCAGCGCGACCGGATTGGGACGGCCTATCTAACTTACCGTGTTTGGGCCCCCCTGGGGATGGGGGCCCGCAAAATATCCTGCCTGCGTGCGTTTGATGCCGCATCGGGCGGCAGGAAGCGGGCTGGTGTTCGATGCAAAACGGCCGAAACCCGACATCGGTGTGCCGGGGTTCGGCCGTGTCAAAGTGGGCTGGGGGCGAGGCTGCCGGGTCAGCGCGGCCGCTGGGGCCCTTGGGTTCAAATGGCGAGGTCGCTCAGTTGCTTGCCGCTGGCAAGGGCTGCTTCCACCCACTTGGGTTGGCGTCCGCGCCCGGTCCAGGTTTCACCGGTGGCGGGATTGCGGTATTTGGGCGCCACTTTGCCACCCTTGCCCACTGCGGGTTTGCCCGTGGAGGACTTGCCACCGAGATCAGCCACCGTGATGCCATATTGGGCCATCAGGCTCTTGATCTTGGCGATGGCCTCGGCCAGTTCTTGTTTGCGGGCGTTCTCGATTTTCTTTTCGAGCTCGGCTTTCTGGGCAAGGAGTTCCTGATAGGTCGACATGTATTCAGCCTCGGAAATGACAACAGAGCTGAATATAGCCCGAATGAGCCGGGTTTGGAACCGGACTTGCGGGTTTCCAGAAAAAGCAAACGCCCGCCGCACGGAAGGCGCAGCGGGCGCGCAAGGGCGAGGCCGGCAGGCGCCGGTGGCCGTGCCGACTTTACTTGAAGCCCACCCGGTCGAGCATCTGCTGGACCTTGGCGGTATTGGCGCCGACAGTGGCGATCGGCACGAGTTCGGCCTTGAATTCACCCAGGGCGTCGAGGGCCGGATTGCCGGCCTTCACCCCGGCGACGACGGGATACTCATTGTTGCCATTGGCGAAGTAAACCTGGGCCTGGTCGCTGGCCAGATATTCCAGGAACAGCCGGGCCGCTTCGCGGTTCTTGGCATGGCGGGCCACGCCGCCGCCCGAAATATTGACGTGCGTGCCCCAGCTTTGCTGATTCGGAAACACGACACCGACCTTGCGCACGACGTCCTGGTCTTCCGGCTTGTTCGAACGCATCAGGCGGGCGAAATAGTAGCTGTTGCTGATGGCCACGCCACATTCGCCGCTGGCCACGGCACGGATTTGGTCGGTGTCGCCGCCCTTGGGTTCGCGGGCCATGTTGGCGACGACCGCCTTGGCCCAGGCTTCGGTTTTCTCGGGGCCGATGTGCTCCATCAGGGAGCCGAACAGCGACAGGTTGTAAGGGTGCGAGCCTGAGCGAGTGCAGACCTTGCCTTTGAGCGCCGGATCAGCCAGCTTTTCGTACGTGTCGACGGCAGACGGCTGGATCGTGGCCTTGTTGTAGACGATCACGCGCGCCCTCGTGGAAAAGCCGAACCACTGCGAACCCTGACCGTTGTCGGCACCGCGCAGTTTGGCTGGAATGCGCTCTTCCAGCACCTTCGATCGCAGCGGGGAGAACAGCCCATCGGCCTCGGCGCGCCACAGTCGGGCAGCGTCCACCAGCAGGATCACGTCAGCCGGGCTGGCTGAGCCCTCGCTCTTCAGGCGCGCCAGGATGCCGGCGTCATCGGCTTCGACCCGGTTGATGCGGATCCCGGTGGCCTTGGTGAAGTTGGTATAGAGGGCTTCGTCCGTCTGATAGTGGCGAGCGGAGTACAGGTTGAGCACCTGGTTGTCCTGGGCGTGGGACGGCAGGCTCAGGGCGACAGCCAGGGCACACAAAGGGGCGGCAAGACGTCGGATGGACATGGTCACTCCTGGAAAAGACCGCCGCATTCTAGACAAAAACACGAATGATTCTCAAAAAGATTTTGAGGAAGTTTGATCTGCTAGCAGGGCCTTGTCGCGGCGAGTGTGCCGCCAGCGAGCGTGGCATTTGCCCTTGTGAGTCGTGAGGCGCCTGAGAGATCATGGAAGGATGCCCAAACCCTCAGCCATCGCCGCAGGGCCCGATGCACGGTCGCGTCCCGCACAGGCCCTGCTGGTGGCCTGCGAAGGCGCCCACAGCCTATACCTGCGCAGCCGCTTGAGTCTGCGGCAGGTGGCCTGCGCCGATGTGGCCGAGGCTGAGGCGGCCGTCGAGTTCTGTGCCGAGCGGCCGGTGGATCTGGTGGTGGTGGACTTCGATCACCTGGGCGAGCCGGCGGGCTGGCTGCTCGTGCGGCAGCTTCGTGTTCCGCATGCGTGCCGGCCCGCACCGAAACTGGCCGTGTTGGGGTGCCAGGGGCGCTGGCGCCGTTGGCGCGCATCGATGGCTGGCCTGGGTTGCCTGGACAAGCCGCTGGATCCACGATCCCTGGATGCCTGGATCGTACGCTGCCTGGGTCCGGCCCGCGCTGGGCCGGCACCGGTGTCGTTGTTTGCCCCTGGGCTGTCCGGGGGCGGCCGGCCGGGGTGAACGGTTCAGTTCGACGGCGGCACGTAGCCGGCGGGCTGGTCGGCGCCTTCGCCGAAGAAGTAGCGCTCCATCTGCCGGGCCAGGTACTGGCGGGCCCGAGCGTCGGCCAGGTTCAGCCGATTCTCGTTCACGAGCATGGTCTGGTGCCTCAGCCAGCCAGCCCAGGCTTCCTTGCTGACGTGGTCGTAGATGCGCTTGCCCAGCTCTCCGGGATAGGGAGGAAAGTCGAGGCCTTCGGCTTCCTTCTTGAGATAGACGCATTGAACGGTGCGAGCCATGGAATTGCCTTGTGTCATCGGAGGGATTCGGGAGGATTGTCTCGCGGGACACGGGCCTTGCAGCCCGAAGACCCGGCGCGCCTTGCGCATTTCTCCTGCGCTCAGCGCAGGCGTTTGACCAGGACCTTGGAGCGGCGGTCCCAGTTGTACTTGCGCTTGCGGGCTTCAGGCAGCCAGTCCGGGTCGACCTCGCTGAAGCCGCGCTTGATGAACCAGTGCATCGTGCGGGTGGTCAGCACGAACAGGGACTCCAACCCCATGGCGCGGGCGCGCTGCTCGATGCGCTTGAGGATGCGTTCGCCGTCGCCCTGGCCCTGCACCTGGGGCGAGATGGTCAGCGCGGCCATCTCGCCGGTGCGGGCTTCGGGGTAGGGGTAGAGGGCTGCGCAGCCGAAGATCACGCCGTCGTGTTCGATCACGGTGTAGTGACCGATGTCGCGCTCGATCTCGGTACGGCTGCGCTTGACCAGGGTGCCGTCTTTCTCGAAGGGTTCGATGAGCTGGAGGATGCCGCCGATGTCGTCCACGGTGGCCTCGCGCAGGCTTTCCAGCTTTTCGTCGACCACCATGGTGCCGATGCCGTCGTGGGTGTAGACCTCGAGCAGCACGGCGCCGTCCACGGAGAAAGGCAGGATGTGCGAGCGCTCGACCCCGCCCAGGCAGGCCTTGACGCAGTGCTGCAGGTAGAAGGCCGTGTCGGTGGGCTGGCTCGGGCTGGGCAACTGGGCCAGCAGGCGTTGCGCATCGGCCAGCGCCAGCTCGGTGTCGATCGGGCTGTCCGGGTCGTTGGGGTTTTCGCGGATGCCGGGCACCTCGGTCATGAAGATGAGCTTGTCGGCCTGCAGGGCCACCGCGGTGCTGGTGGCCACATCTTCCATCGTGAGATTGAAGGCCTCGCCCGTGGGCGAGAAGCCGAAGGGCGACAGCAGCACGATCGCTCCGGTGTCGATGGCGCGCTGAATGGCGCCTGCGTCCACGCGGCGCACCACGCCGCTGTGCATGAAGTCCACGCCGTCGACGATGCCGACCGGCCGGGCGGTGAGGAAGTTGCCCGAGATCACGCGCACCGTCGAATTGGCCATGGGCGTGTTGGGCAGGCCCTGGGAGAACGCGGCCTCGATCTCGAAACGCAACTGGCCGGCGGCTTCCTGGGCGCAGTCCAGCGCGATGGGGTCGGTGATGCGTATGCCGTGAGAAAAGCGCGATTCGTGCCCCTTGGCGCGAAGTTGTTCGGTCACCTGCGGACGGAAGCCGTGCACGAGCACGAGCTTGATGCCCATGGCGTGCAAGATCGCCAGGTCCTGAACGAAGGCATTGAGTTTGCCCGCGGCGATCGCTTCGCCGGCCAGGCCTACCACGAAGGTCTTGCCCTTGTAGGCATGGACGTACGGCGCCACCGAGCGGAACCACGGGACGAAGGTGTGGGGAAAAACGAGGCTCATGGTGGTGGGCGGGCGATGGTCCGCGTCCGGGCGGGCGCTTTGAAATAATGGCGGATTTTGCACGAGCCGATGAGTTCCAGCGCACGGCCCCGCAGTGCGGGGCCCGCCCACCCCGTTCCGCCGATCACCTTTCCCGAGTCGCTGCCGGTGTCCGGCCGGTGGGAGGAGATTGCGCGTGCGCTCCAGGCGCACCAGGTGGTCATCGTCTGCGGCGAGACGGGCTCGGGCAAGACCACGCAGTTGCCCAAGATTGCGCTGGCCCTGGGACGGGGCCGCGGGGCCGGGGGGGCCGGCCTGATCGGTCACACCCAGCCGCGGCGCATCGCGGCCTCCAGTGTGGCCAAGCGCATCGCCCAGGAGCTGAACTCGCCGCTGGGCGAGGTGGTGGGCTACAAGGTGCGCTTCCAGGACCGGCTTTCGCCCGGGGCCTCGGTGAAGCTGATGACCGACGGCATCTTGCTGGCCGAGACGCAGACCGACCCGCTGCTGTCGGCCTACGACACGCTCATCATCGACGAGGCCCACGAGCGCAGCTTGAACATCGACTTCCTGCTGGGCTATCTGCGCC
>NZ_JBKBVU010000089.1:10799-12571 GCF_046289365.1 Caldimonas sp.
CAGATCCTGCCGCACCGGCCGGATCTGAAGGTCATCGTGACCTCGGCCACGATCGACGCCGAGCGCTTTGCGCAGCACTTCGCCGGCCGGCAGGGGCCGGCACCGGTGATTCAGGTGTCCGGGCGGCTGTACCCGGTGGAGCTGCGCTGGCGGCCCTTTGAGGAGAGCCGGGACTTCGACCTCAACGACGCCATCGCCGATGCGGTGGACGAACTCTGGCGCGAAGGCCCGGGCGACATCCTGGTCTTCCTGCCCGGCGAGCGCGAGATCCGCGAGGCGGCCGATCACCTGCGCAAGCACCTGTCGCACCAGCCGGCGCACCGGCATGCGCAGATCCTGCCGCTGTTTGCGCGGCTGTCTCAGGCCGAGCAGGACCGGGTGTTCGAGCCCGGCGACGGGCGACGCATCGTGCTGGCCACCAACGTGGCCGAGACCTCGCTGACGGTGCCCGGCATCCGCTACGTCATCGACTCGGGCCTGGCGCGCGTGAAGCGCTACAGCTATCGCAACAAGGTCGAGCAACTGCAGGTGGAGCCCATCAGCCAGGCGGCGGCCCAGCAGCGATCCGGCCGCTGCGGTCGCGTGGCCAACGGTGTGTGCATCCGTCTGTATGACGAGAACGACTTTGCCGGTCGGCCTCGGTTCACCGATCCTGAGATCTTGCGGTCCTCGCTGGCCGGTGTGATTCTGCGCATGAAGGCGCTGGGCCTGGGGCAGGTGGAGGACTTCCCGTTCCTGGAGCCGCCGCCGCGCAAGGCGATCGCCGACGGCTATGCGCTGCTGGGCGAACTCAACGCGGTGGATGAGGCCAACGAGCTCACCCCCATCGGCAAGGAGTTGTCCAGGCTGCCGCTGGACCCTCGTGTGGGACGCATGATTCTGGAGGCGCGGCAGCGCCAGTCCCTGGCCGAGGTGCTGGTGATCGCCTCGGCCTTGAGCGTGCAAGACGTGCGCGACCGCCCGCTGGACCAGCAGCAGGCGGCCGACGAGAAGCACCGCAAGTTCGACGACGAGAAGTCGGAGTTCATGGGCTATCTCAAGCTGTGGAAATGGCTGGAGGACAGCCGTGGCGGCCATGGCGAGCACCGCCTGTCACACCGCAAATACGAGCAACTGCTGCGCGAGCACTTCATCTCCCCTCGCCGCGTGCGCGAGTGGCGTGACATCCACGCCCAACTGCACACGGTGGTGGCCGAGCACGGCTGGAAGCTCAACGCCAGCGCGGCCACCTACGAGCAGATCCACGTGGCAATGCTGGCCGGACTGCTGGGCAATGTGGGCTGCAAGAGTGACGAGGACGACTGGTACCTGGGGGCGCGGGGCATCAAGTTCTGGCGTCACCCCGGAGCACACCTGAGCAAGAAGCCGGGACGCTGGCTGGTGGCCGCCGAGCTGGTCGAGACCACGCGGCTGTACGGGCGGGGGCTGGCGGCGATCGACCCGCAATGGATTCCCTGGGTCGCCGGCCACCTGCTCAAGACCCAGTTGCTGGACCCGCACTGGGAAAAGAAGGCCGCCGAGGTGGTGGCGCTGGAGCGCGCCACCCTCTATGGCCTGGTGGTCTACAACCAACGGCGGGTGAGCTTCGGCAAGGTCGATCCAGCAGCAGCGCGCGAAATCTTCATCCGCGAGGCGTTGGTCGCGGGCGAGTGGGAGACGAAACTGCCCTTCCTGTCCCACAACCGCAAGCTGATCCGCCAGGTCGAGGACCTCGAGCACAAGTCGCGCCGTCAGGATGTGCTCGTCGATGACGAGCTGATCTACGCCTTCTA
>NZ_JBKBVU010000316.1:0-2340 GCF_046289365.1 Caldimonas sp.
TCACCCAGGTCAGCGTGCCCTTGACCTTGACGGCGTCGGCCCCGGGGGTGCCGCTCTTGGTGTCGGGCACCACCGTGGCCAGCACGGCCGTGACGCGGCCGTCCGCATCCTTCTCGCAGCCGGTGCACTCGACCACATAGCCGTACTTGAGGCGCACCTTGTTGCCGGGGAAGAGGCGGAAATAGCCCTTGGGCGGCTGCTCCATGAAGTCCTCGCGCTCGATCCAGACTTCCGGCCCCAGGCTGAAGTGGCGCTGGCCCAGCTCCGGCCGCTGTGGATGCACCGGGGCGCTGCACGCCTCGCGGTGGCCGGCATCGCCAAACACCTGCGCCCAGTTCGTGAGCTTGAGCCGGACCGGATCCAGCACCGCCATGGCGCGCGGCGCCTTGCCCTCCAGGTCGTCGCGCAGGGCGATCTCCAGGTTGCTGTAGTCGATCCAGCCCCCAGCTTTGCTGACCCCGGTGCGTTCGCAGAACAGGCGGATGGCTTCGGGCGTGTAGCCGCGGCGGCGCAGCCCGACGATGGTGGGCATGCGCGGGTCGTCCCAGCCGCTGACGATGCGCTCGTCCACCAGTTGCTTGAGCTTGCGCTTGCTGGTGACCACGTAGGTCAGATTCAGCCGGGCGAATTCGTACTGATGCGGCAGGTTGAAGGGCTCGATGCGGTACGCCTCCAGCGCGGATGCCAGCAGCGGCGTGAACTGGTGGGCCTGCGCCTTGAGCAGCCCGAAGAACTCACCCAGGTCGCGCAGCACCGCGTCGCGGTCGTGCTCCCACTTCGCAAACAGCGCCCGCATGCGCCGCTCGGGCTCGGTGTTCAAGCCGAGCTTGTGCGCGTGGTTGTGGCAGTGAAGGGCAAACTCCTTGCCGGCTTCCACCCCCTGCTGTTCGATGCGCTCGACGAGTTGGCGGGCGCGCTCGAACTGCGGCGCACGCAGGATCGGCACGATGCGCTCGAGCAGCCAGTCGTAAAACGGCCGCTGGTCCTCGAACTCCAGCGTGCAAATGCTGTGGGTGATGTTCTCCAGCGCATCCTCGATCGGGTGCGCGAAGGTGTACATGGGGTAGATGCACCAGGCGTCGCCGGTGTTGTGGTGCGTGGCGTGTTTGATGCGGTAGATGGCCGGATCGCGCAGGTTGATGTTGGGCGAGCCCATGTCGATCTTGGCGCGCAGCACCATCGCGCCGTCGGCGTGACGACCGTCGCGCATTTCGCGAAAGCGTGCCAAGCTCTCCTCGGCGGGGCGGTTGCGGTAGGGGCTGTCGATCCCGGGTTCGGTCAGCGTACCGCGGTTGGCCCGCATCTGCTCCGGCGTCTGTTCGTCCACGTAGGCGTGGCCGGTTTCGATCAGGTACTCGGCCGCCCGGTACATGAAGTCGAAGTAGTCGCTCGCGTAGTACAGGTGGCGGGTGCCGTGGGCTTCCCAGCTCCAGCCCAGCCATTGCACGGCATCCAGGATGGAATCGACGTACTCCTGGTCCTCCTTCTCGGGGTTGGTGTCGTCGAAGCGCATGTGGCACACGCCGCCGTAGGCCTGCGCCAGGCTGAAGTTGAGCCAGATGCTCTTGGCGTGGCCCACGTGCAGGTAGCCGTTGGGCTCCGGCGGAAAGCGCATGCGCACCCGGGCCGGGTCGACCGCGCCCCGCTCGTGGTGGCTGCCGTCGCCGGGGCTGCCGCCCCACAGGCGGCCGTGGTAGCGGCCCTGGGCCAGGTCGCGCTCGATGATCTGGCGCAGAAAATGGCTGGCAGCGGGCGGATGGGGGGAAGAGTGCGGGGCGTGGTCGCTCATGGCCCCGATTTTAGGCGGCCCCCGTCGCCAGACAGACCCGGTTGCGCCCGCCGTGCTTGGCGCGGTAGAGGGCCTCGTCGGCCTGGTTGATCAGGTACTGATAATCCGGGTGGCCGCCGTAGGGCGCCACACCGATGCTGGCGGTCAGCGACAGGTGCACGCCGTTGGCCAGCGCGAACGGTGTGGCAGCGATGCGCTGGCGCAGCTTTTCGGCCTGCGCCTGGGCTTGCTCGCTCGGCGCGTCCACCAGCAGGACCAGGAACTCCTCGCCTCCGTAGCGGAACACGAAGTCGCTGGAGCGCACGCTGTTGAGCAGGATGGAGGCCATTTGCTGCAGCACGCTGTCGCCCGCGTCGTGGCCGTGGAGGTCGTTGATGTGCTTGAAATGGTCCAGATCGAGCAGCAGCACCGAGAAGGCCGTATGCCGCATCTGGGCAAGGTGGATCTCGCGCGCCAGGATGGGGGCGAGGAAGCGCCGGTTGAGCAGCCGTGTGAGCGTGTCGCGGCCACTCTCCAGCTCGACATGGCGCTCGAACAGGGTGTTGACCAGG
>NZ_JBKBVU010000090.1:0-12529 GCF_046289365.1 Caldimonas sp.
CATTTCGCCCGGGGGCCCGGCGCTGCGCTGATCGGCGTGCCGCTGGGCGACTTCAACGAGGGATCCACCAACTCGGTGGCCGGCCTGGCCCCGGGACAGCCGATGTACCGCTACGACAAGATCCACCTGGTGCCCTTCGGGGAGTTCGTTCCCCGCGGCTTCCGTTGGTTCGTGGACATGATGGACATGCCGCTGGGCGACTTCACCCGCGGGCGCGACACGCGGCCCTTCGAGTTCGACGGCCAGCGCATCCGCCCCACCATCTGCTATGAAGATCTCTTCGGCGAGGAGTTGGCCGCCAACTTCGTCGGGCCGGGCCAGGCCACGGTGATCGCCAATGTCAGCAACATCGGCTGGTTTGGCCCCACCGAGGCGGTGGACCAGCACCTGCAGATCTCGCGGCTGCGGGCGCTGGAGTTCCAGCGTCCCCTCGTGCGTGCGACCAACACCGGGGCCACCGCCATCATCGACCACCGCGGCCGGGTGACGCATGGGCTGGCCCCCCACACCCGGGGTGTGTTGGTGGGCGAGGTCGAGGGCCGCGAGGGCAGCACGCCGTATGCCCGCTGGGTGGCGGCGCTGGGCCTGTGGCCGTGGACGGTCCTGGCCGGGGGCGTGCTGCTGCTGGCGGGGCGCCGCCGCAAGTCCGGGGTGGGCGCCTAGAATCAAAGATTTATTCCGCCGGGGCCGGCGCGCTGCCCGCGCCGCCCCTTGCCCGCACATCGATCCTCGACACCATGCTGACCTTCCAGCAACTCATTGCGCGCCTGCAGGACTACTGGGCCGCCCAAGGCTGCGCCTTGCTGCAGCCCTACGACATGGAGGTGGGCGCCGGCACCAGCCACACCGCCACGTTCCTGCGCGCCATCGGCCCCGAGCCCTGGAAAGCCGCCTACGTGCAGCCCAGCCGCCGCCCCAAGGACGGCCGCTACGGCGAGAACCCCAACCGGCTGCAGCATTACTACCAGTACCAGGTGGTGCTGAAGCCGGCGCCCGAGAACATCCTGGAGCTCTACCTGGGCTCGCTCGAAGCCCTGGGCTTCGACCTGAAAAAGAACGATGTCCGCTTCGTCGAAGATGACTGGGAGAACCCCACGCTGGGCGCCTGGGGCCTGGGCTGGGAGGTCTGGCTCAACGGCATGGAGGTGACGCAGTTCACCTACTTCCAGCAGGTGGGCGGCATTGATTGCAAGCCGCTGACCGGCGAGATCACCTACGGCCTGGAGCGCCTGGCGATGTACCTGCAGGGGGTGGACAACGTCTACAAGCTCACCTGGACCGAAGGCCTGAGCTACGGCGACGTCTACCTGCAAAACGAGCAGGAGCAGTCGGCCTACAACTTCGAGCACAGCGATGTGGAGTTCCTGCTCACCGCCTTCAGTGCGCACGAGCGTCAGGCCCAGCACTTGATGGCCCAGCGCTTGGCTTTGCCGGCCTACGAGCAGGTGCTCAAAGCCGCGCACACCTTCAACCTGCTCGATGCACGCGGGGCGATCAGCGTGACCGAACGCGCCGCCTACATCGGCCGCATCCGCAACCTGGCGCGTGCGGTGGCGCAAAGCTACCTCGACAGCCGTGCCCGCCTGGGCTTCCCGCTGGCCCCGCGCGATTGGGCGAACGAAGTGCTGGCCCAGCTCGAGAAGAAGGCCGCCTGATCATGACGATGAAGAAGAACCTGCTGGTCGAGCTCTTCGTGGAAGAGCTGCCCCCGAAGGCACTGAAGAAACTGGGCGAGGCCTTTGCCACGGTACTCACCGACAGCCTCAAGGCCCAGGGCCTGGTGGACGCCGCCGTGGTGCCCACGCCCTTTGCCTCGCCGAGGCGCCTGGCGGTGCGGGTGGAGGCGGTGGCCGAGCGTGCGGCCGACCGTCCGGTGCAGCGCAAGCTCATGCCGGTGTCCGTGGGCCTCACGGCCGAGGGCCGGCCCACACCGGCCCTGCTGAAGAAGCTCGAGTCCCTGGGCCTGGACGCCAGCGTGGTGGACCAGCTCCAGCGGGTGAACGACGGCAAGGCCGAGGTCCTTTTCCATGACAGCCTGGTCCCCGGCGTCACGCTGGCCGAGGGCCTGCAGAAGGCCCTGGACGAGGCCCTCGCCAAGCTGCCCATCCCCAAGGTCATGAGCTACCAGCTCGCCGACGGCTGGACGAGTGTGCATTTCGTGCGGCCGGCCCACGGCCTGGTGGCGCTGTGGGGGGCCGACGTGGTGCCGGTGCAGGCCCTGGGCCTGACGGCCGGCCGCCAGACGCGCGGCCACCGCTTCGAGGCCCGGGTGGACCCGGTGGTGATCCACGAGGCCGACAGCTATCCCGAGCAACTGCGCCATGATGGGGCCGTGATCGCCAGCTTCGAGGCCCGCCGCGCCGAGATCGTGCGCCAGCTCGGCGAAGCGGCTGCGAAGATCGGCGGCGGTGTGCGGCCGGTGGACGACGAGGCCCTGCTCGACGAGGTCACCGCCCTGGTGGAGCGCCCCAACGTGCTGGTGGGTCAGTTCGAGGCCGAGTTCCTCGAGGTGCCGCAGGAGTGCCTCATCCTCACGATGAAGGCCAATCAGAAGTACTTCCCGCTTCTCGATGCCCAGGGCAAGCTCACCAACCGTTTCCTCGTGGTGAGCAACATCAGCCCCGAGGACCCGAGTGCCGTGATCGGCGGCAACGAGCGGGTGGTGCGCCCGCGTCTGGCCGATGCCAAGTTCTTCTTCGACCAGGACCGCAAGAAGACGCTGGAATCGCGCGTGCCGGGTCTGGACAAGGTGGTCTACCACGGCAAGCTGGGCAGCCAGGGCGAGCGCACACAGCGCGTGCAGGCCATTGCGCACGCCATCGTCAACCAGTTGCGCCTGGCCACCGTTCCCTACACGGTCGAGGCCAAGGATGAGTTCGATGTGCTCGACGGCAAGGTGCAGCAGGCCGCCCGCCTGGCCAAGGCCGACCTGCTCACCGACATGGTGGGCGAGTTCCCCGAGCTGCAGGGCATCATGGGCGGCTATTACGCACGCCATGAAGGCCTGCGCGATGGGGTGGCTATCGCCATCGAAGACCACTACAAGCCCCGCTTTGCCGGCGACGCCTTGCCGCGCAACCACACCGGCACCGTGCTGGCCCTGGCCGACAAGCTGGAAACGCTCGTGGGCCTGTTCGGCATCGGCCAGTTGCCCACCGGCGACAAGGACCCGTTTGCGCTGCGCCGGCATGCGCTGGGGGTGATCCGCCTGCTGATCGAGAAGAACCTGCCCTTGTTGCTGCCCGAGCTGGTGGCGGCCGCAGTGCCGGTCTTCGGCTCGCGCATCACCGACCCGCGCGAGCCGCTGCTGGATTTCATCTACGACCGACTGGCCGTGTCCCTGCGCGAGCAGGGCTATACCGCCCAGGAGGTCGAGGCGGTGCTGGCGCTGCGCCCTGGCCGCTTGGGTGAGGTGCCGCGGCGCCTGGCGGCCGTGCGCGCCTTTGCCGGCCTGCCCGAGGCGCAGGCGCTGGCTGCGGCCAACAAGCGCGTGGGCAACATCCTGAAGAAGGCCGACGCGACGGTCGAGCCGCGCGTGGACCCCACCTTGCTGCGCGAGGCGGCCGAGGCCGCCCTGCACGAGGCCTTGCAGGCCGTGCGTCCCCGCGCCGACGCGGCGTTCGAGCAGGGGGACTACACCGGCTCGCTGCAGGCCCTGGCCGTGCTGAAGGCCCCGGTGGACACCTTCTTCGACCAGGTGATGGTCAATGCCGATGATGCGGCGCTGCGGGCCAACCGGCTCGGCCTGCTGGCCACGCTGCACGCGGCGATGAACCGCGTGGCCGACCTGTCGCGTCTGGCGGCCGCCTGAGGAGATCGTCATGCCCGCCCCGCGCCCCGTGGAACGCCAGCTCAAGCTCGTCGTGCTCGGACGCGATGGCGTGCTCAACCGCTACCGCACCGAGCACGTGGCCCAGCCCGAGGAATGGGAGCCGCTGCCCGGTGCGCTGGATGCCGTGGCGCGGCTGAACCATGCCGGCTGGCATGTCGTGGTGGCCACCAACCAGCCGGGTCTGGGCACGGGATTGCTCGACATGTCGGGCCTGAACGCCGTGCACCAGCGCATGAACGAGCTGCTGGCCCGCCACGGCGGCCGGATCGACGCGGTCTTCATCTGCCCGCACACGCCCGAGGACGGCTGCGACTGCCGCAAGCCGGCGCCGGGGCTGCTGCGGCGCATCAGCGAACGCTTCGGCGTGCCGGCCCACGAGATCGTCGTGGCCGGCGACACCGTGCGTGACCTGCAGGCAGCTCAGGCGGCGGGCTGCGAGCCGCACCTGCTGCGCACCGGCCGCTGCGAGGGCCTGGGCGACGAGGAGGTGGCCGCGCTGGCGGCGCAGGTGCCCGGCACCCGCGTGCACGACAACCTCGAGGCCCTGGCCCAGCACCTGATCCAGCGCGAGCGCGAGATGCGCGGCGAGAACGCGGGCTCGAGTTCCGGATTTGGAGGTTTGAACTGATGTTGAGGGTCCTGCGTTCCCTCCTGTTCCTGTTGTGGATGACGGTGACCGTCATCCCCTGGGCGCTGGCCGTGCTGCTGCTGTCCGTCTTCGTGCGCGGCAGCCCCTTGTACTGGGCCTGCGTGGGCTGGCTGCGCCTGGTGATGTGGGGTGCGCGTGTCATCTGCGGTGTGCGTGCCCGCGTGCAGGGGCTGGAGCACCTGGGCAACGAGGCGGTGATCCTGTGCTCGAAGCACCAGTCCACCTGGGAGACTTTCGCCTTCCCCTGCCTGATGAGCCATCCGCTGTGCTATGTGTTCAAGCGTGAGCTGCTCTACATCCCCTTCTTCGGCTGGGCGATTGCCCGGCTGGACATGATCCACATCGACCGCAGCAAGCGCGCCGAGGCCTGGAACAAGGTGGCCGAGCAGGGGCGGCACTACATGGCTCAGGGCAACTGGGTGATCATGTTCCCCGAGGGCACGCGCACGCCACGCGGCGGGCAGGGCGTGTACAAGTCCGGCGCCACGCGCCTGGCCGTGGCCACCGGCGTGCCGGTGGTGCCGATTGCGGTGACCTCGGCACGCTGCTGGCCGCGCAAATCCTTTCTGCTGACGCCGGGGGTCATCGACGTGTCGATCGGCAAGCCCATCGCCTCGGTGGGGCGCGAGCCGGAGGAATTGATGCGCGAAGTGGAAGCCTGGATCGAGGCCGAAATGCGTCGGCTCGATCCCGAGGCCTACCCCGACGGCGCTGCGGTCTCCGGCGGCACGCCGCAGCGGGCCTGAACCTATACTGCCGGTCCATGGCACGCCCGGCACCCGGCTCCGACGAACCTCGGCAACTGTCGCTGTTTTCCGGCGAGCCGTCGGCGTGTACGACGGCGGGTCCACCGGCGGCAGCGCCGGCCAGGCCGCAAGCCTCGCGCCCCTTGCCGCCGGTGGCTTTTGTCCATCCGCGCTCGACGCACGACCTCCAGCTCGAGGGCCATCGCGTGGCCTTCGCCCTGCGCCGCGCCAAGCGTCGCACCATCGGGTTTGTCGTCGGCCCCGAGGGCCTGACGGTGAGCGCCCCACGCTGGGTGGGGCTGGGCGAGATCGAGGCGGCGCTGCGCGAGAAGGCGCGCTGGGTGCTGCGCAAGCTGGCCGAGCAGAACGAGCGCAACGCCCGGCTGCAGCAGGCGAAGGTGGAGTGGCGCGATGGCGCGAGCGTGCCTTTTCTGGGCGAGGCGGTCATCGTGGTGCTCGACCCGCGGGCCAGCGGGGCGGTGCTCAACACCGATGCTCAGGCCCTGCCCGGCGTGCCCCGCCTGGCCCTGCACGTGGGCCTGCCGCAGCACGCCCGCCCGGAACAGATCCGCGACGCGGTGCAGAGCTGGCTGCAGCGCCAGGCGCGCCGCGTCTTCGAGGAACGCTGCCGCCACTTCGCCGAGCGGCTGGGGGTGCGCTACACGCGCCTGAGCCTGTCATCGGCGCAGACCCGCTGGGGCAGTGCGTCGGCCGATGGCGCCATCCGCCTGAACTGGCGGCTCATCCACTTCGCCTTGCCCACCATCGACTATGTGGTGGCGCACGAGCTCGCGCACTTGCGCGAGATGAACCACAGCCCGCGCTTCTGGGACGTGGTGCGCTCGGTCATGCCCGACTACGAGCACGCCCGCGGCACGCTCAAGGACACGGTGCTGCCGGTGCTGGACTGATCACCACCGAAGTGACCCCGCCCAGCCTGTGTAAGCCTTGGGCAGCGGGGCAGCGTAGTCCCCTTGCTTGCTGGTGCGCAGGCCCAGCGCGGCCAGGCTCTCGGCGAACTTGACGGCGACCGCCACGCCGTCGATCACCGGCACCCCCAGGCGCTGCTGCAGTTGCGTGCACAGCGCGGCCATGCCGGCGCAGCCCAGCACGATGGCACCGCTGCGGTCGCTGGCCAGCGCTTCGCGCGCGGCAGCTTCGATGCGGGACACGGTCTCGTCACCGCAGTCCTCGAGGTCGAGCACCGGGAAGTCGGTGCCGTGAATGCCGCGGCAGTGGCGCTCAAGGCCGTAGCGATGCACCAAGCGCTCGGCGATCACGCAGGTGCGCGTCATCGTCGTCACCACCGAAAACCCTGTGGCCAGGAAGCTGGCGGCGTGGAAGGCGGCTTCCGCAATGCCCAGCACGGGTACGGCCAGGGCCTCGCGCGCGGCGTCCAGGCCCGGGTCGCCGAAGCAGGCAATGACCACCGCGTCGGCGTCTTGCGCGTGCGGTGTGCGCACCTGTTCGACCACCCCGGCCGCGGCCATCGCCTCGTCGTAGTGCCCCTCGATGGACACCGGCCCGAAGCTGGGGTGCACCGGCACGATCTCGGTGCCCGGTGCGGCCACGGCGCGGGCTGCCTGCGCGATGCTGGCCGTCATCACGGCCGAGGTGTTGGGGTTCAGGACCAAGATCTTCATGGTGTTGTCCGGCAAGGAGGGTAATCAGGAATGCATACAAAAAAAGTGGTGCACCGCCCCAAGAGATCGCATGAGGGGGTGAGTTTTACCCCGTATTGGTGCAAGTCGGTGAGTGTTTGGAGGCATGTCTGCGCAGAACAGGCGGTTGGGGCTTGAATGGGTCTGGCATATCGATTGCATACAAAACAGTACAAGCATGGATCGCACCATGCCGGCCGCATCCGCAGTTGGAGGCCCCTGGCCCGAGGCTTGCGGAGTGTTTGTATGACCGGGCCACCAGCCCACCCTCCATGAGCAGGAGTCGAGATGAAACGATTCGAGCAGACCTGGCGCAAGACCTCAGAAGCCCTGCGGGGCGCAATGCTGGCCAGCGCGTTGCTGGCCGTCTCGGCCGGTGCGCTGGCACAGGAAAAGGTCTTGCGCATTGCCATGACCGCTGCCGACATCCCGCGCACGCTGGGCCAGCCCGACCAGGGCTTCGAAGGCAACCGCTTCACCGGTATCCCGATGTATGACGCGCTCACGCACTGGGACCTGTCCAAGGCCGACGGCCCCAGCGTGCTGATTCCGGGCCTGGCCACCTCCTGGACGGTGGATGCCAAGGACAAGACCAAGTGGGTGTTCAAGCTGCGCCCCGGCGTGAAGTTCCATGACGGCTCCGACTTCAATGCGGATGCCGTGGTGTGGAACGTGCGCAAGGTGCTCGATAAGGATGCGCCGCACTTCGACGCCAGCCAGGTGGGTGTGACGGCCTCGCGCATGCCCACGCTGCGCAGCGCCCGCAAGATCGACAACCTCACCGTGGAACTCACCACCAGCGAGCCCGACTCCTTCCTGCCGCTGAACCTGACCAACCTCTTCATGGCTTCGCCCGCGCATTGGGAAGCCAAGCTGAAGGCCGTGCCGGCCAGCGTGACCGACCCGGCCGAGCGGGCCAAGCAGGCCTGGACGGCCTTTGCCGCCGATGCTTCGGGCACGGGGCCTTTCAAGATGGCGCGCTTCGTGCCGCGTCAGCGCCTGGAACTGATGGCGAACAAGGCGTACTGGGACCCCAAGCGCACGCCCAAGATCGACCGCGTGGTGATGCTGCCAATGCCGGAGGCCAACGCTCGCACCGCGGCGCTGCTGTCGGGCCAGGTGGACTGGATCGAGGCGCCGGCGCCGGATGCGATCCCGCAGATCCGCCAGCGTGGCTTCGTGGTGTATTCGAACGCGCAACCGCATGTGTGGCCGTGGCAGCTGTCGTTCGCCGAGGGCTCACCGTGGCTGGACAAGCGCGTGCGCCAGGCGGCCAACCTGTGCGTCGACCGTGCGGGCCTGCAGCAGCTGCTGGGCGGCATGATGGCCATTCCCAAGGGCACGGTGCCTCCGGGACACCCCTGGTGGGGCAACCCCAGCTTCGACATCCGCTATGACGTCAAGGCCGGCCAGGCCCTGATGCAGCAAGCCGGCTTCTCGGCCGCCAAGCCGGTGAAAGTGAAGGTGCAGATCTCGGCCTCGGGCTCGGGCCAGATGCAGCCGCTGCCGATGAACGAGTTCGTGCAGCAGTCGCTCAAGCAGTGCTACTTCGATGTCGAGTTCGACGTGATCGAATGGAACACGCTCTTCACCAACTGGCGCCAGGGCGCCAAGCACCCCAGCGCCAACGGCGCCCACGCCATCAACGTGAGCTTCGCCGCGATGGACCCATTCTTCGCGATGGTGCGCTTCGTCAGCACCAAGACCTTCCCGCCGGTGTCCAACAATTGGGGCTACTACGGCAATGAGCAGGTCGACAAGCTGATCGCTGACGCCCGCACAGCCTTCGACGAAAAGGCGCGTGACGCTGCGCTGGCCAAGCTGCACGCCCACATCGTCGAGGACGCGCCCTTCGTGTGGATCGCGCATGACGTGGGCCCGCGCGCGATGAGCGCAAAGGTGAAGAACGTGGTGCAGCCGCGCAGCTGGTTCATCGACATCGCCACGATGACGATCGAGTAATCGCCGCCCGTCCCGCCCATGCTCGCCTACCTGCTGCGCCGCATCGCCTACGCCGTGCCCATCATGCTGGGCGTGGCCCTGGTGTGTTTCGCCCTGGTGCACCTGTCACCGGGCGATCCGTTGGTGTCCATCCTGCCACCCGATGCTTCGGCCGAGCTGCAGGCGCAGCTCACCGAGCTGTACGGCTTCAACCGCTCCTACCCGGAGCAGTTCGCAAGCTGGCTGTGGCGCGCGCTGCAGGGGGACCTGGGCACCTCCATCGCCACCGGGCGGCCGGTGATTGAGGAGGTGCTGACGGCGGTGACCAACACGCTCAGGCTGGCGGCGCTGGCCACGCTGATCGGCTTCGTCTTCGGCGGCCTGTTCGGCTTCGTGGCCGGCTACTTCCGCAATTCCTGGCTGGACAAGCTGGCCTCGATGCTGTCGGTGCTGGGCGTGAGCGTGCCGCACTACTGGCTGGGCATGGTGATGGTGATCGTGTTCTCATCCCAGCTCATGTGGCTGCCGGCCACGGGCGCCGGGCCGGGCGGTTCAGCCGACTGGGCCTGGGACTGGGAGCACATCCAGTTCATGATCCTGCCGGCGCTCACGATGAGCGTGATCCCCATGGGCATCATCGCGCGCACCGTGCGCGCCCTGGTGGCCGACATCCTCGACCAGGAGTTCATCATCGGCCTGCGCGCCAAGGGGCTCACGCACCTGGGCGTGTTCCGCCACGTGGTGAAGAACGCAGCCCCCACGGCGCTGGCCGTGATGGGGCTGCAGCTGGGTTACCTGCTGGGCGGCTCCATCCTGATCGAGACCGTCTTCTCCTGGCCGGGCACGGGCTTCTTGCTCAACTCGGCCATCTTCCAGCGTGATCTGCCGCTGCTGCAGGGCACTATCCTCGTGCTGGCGTTGTTCTTCGTGGTGCTGAACCTGCTGGTGGACGTGGTTCAGACCCTGCTCGACCCCCGCATTGCGCGCGCCTGAGGAGGACCCGTGGCTGCTGTTTCCGCTTCCTCGAACCTGGCGCTGGCGCCGGTGGAACGCTCCCCGGGCTACTGGCGTTCGGTGTGGGCCCGCTTCCTGCGCGACCCGGTGGCCGTGGGCGCCGGGGTGGTGGTGCTGATGCTCCTGGGCCTAGCGGCCTTCGGCCCCTGGCTCGCGCCGTCCGATCCCTACGCGTCGTCGATGCTGAACCGCCTCAAGCCCATCGGCACCGAGGGCTACCTGCTGGGCAGCGACGAACTGGGCCGCGACATGCTCTCGCGCCTCATCGCGGGCGCACGCCTGTCGCTCTTCATGGGCCTCACGCCGGTGCTTTGCGCCTTCGTGATCGGCACGCTGATTGGCATCGTGGCCGGGTATGCGGGCGGCTTCACGAACACCGCCATCATGCGCACCATCGACGTGTTCTACGCCTTCCCGTCGGTGCTGCTGGCCATTGCGCTCTCGGGGGCCCTGGGCGCGGGCATCCTAAACTCGCTGATCTCGCTCACCATCGTCTTCATCCCGCCCATCGCGCGGGTGGCCGAAAGCGTCACGACCCAGGTGCGCGGGCGCGACTATGTGGAGGCCGCGCGCGCCTCCGGCGCCGGGGCCTTCACCATCGTGCGCGTGCACGTGCTGGGCAATGTGCTGGGCCCCATCTTCGTGTATGCCACCAGCCTGATTGCCGTGTCGATGATCCTGGCCTCGGGTCTGAGCTTCCTCGGCCTGGGCGTGAAGCCGCCCGAGCCCGAGTGGGGCCTGATGCTCAATACCCTACGCACGGCCATCTATGTGCAGCCCTGGGTGGCGGCCCTGCCGGGGGCGATGATCTTCATCACCTCGATCGCCTTCAACCTGCTGTCGGACGGCCTGCGTTCGGCCATGGACAACAAGGGATGACCATGTCTGCAACCGCTGACGACGTGGGCGGCCCGGCCAAGCCCCTGCTGACCATCAAAGGCCTGATCAAGCACTTCCCGCTCAAGAAAGACCCGCTGGGCCGCGGCGGAGGAGTGGTGCGCGCCGTGGACGGCGTGGACTTCGAGGTGCTGAAAGGCGAGACCCTGGGCGTGGTGGGTGAATCGGGCTGCGGCAAGTCCACCACGGCGCGGCTGCTGATGCAGCTCATCGAACCCACGGCCGGCGAAGTCATCTTCGATGGCCGGGCCGTGGGCAGCCGCGACCTGCCGCTCAAGGAATTCCGCCGCCAGGTGCAGATGGTTTTCCAGGACAGCTATGCCTCGCTGAACCCGCGCCTGACCATCGAGCACTCGATCGCCTTCGGGCCGCAGGTGCATGGCGTGCCCACGCGGGAAGCCGTGCAGCGCGCACGCGACCTGCTGGCCCGCGTGGGCCTGGAGCCGCGGCGCTTTGCCGAGCGCTATCCGCATGAACTCTCGGGCGGGCAGCGCCAGCGCGTGAACATCGCGCGCGCCCTGGCGCTGCAGCCGCGCATGGTGATCCTCGATGAAGCCGTCTCGGCGCTGGACAAGTCAGTGGAGGCCCAGGTGCTCAATCTGCTGCTCGACCTCAAAGACGAGTTCGGCCTCACCTACGTCTTCATCAGCCACGACCTGCATGTGGTGCGCTACGTGAGCGACCGCGTGATGGTGATGTACCTGGGCCAGGTGGCCGAGGTGGGGCCCTCGGACGTGCTCTTCGACACGCCGGCCCATCCCTACACGCGGGCACTGCTGTCGTCCATGCCCTCGATGGACCCGGACCACCGCACCGAGGTGGCCCCGCTGGCGGGCGATCCGCCCAACCCCATCAACCCGCCCTCGGGATGCCGCTTCCATCCGCGCTGCGCGCAGGCCGCGCCGGTGTGCTCACAGCAGTTGCCGGTGGTGGCGTCGGCAGGCACCCATCACACGGTGCGTTGCCTGATGCACGTGCCAGGCAGCGGGCACCCCCAGGCCCTGGCGGCCGCCGCTTGATCCCCGGGAGGAGAGGACCATGAGCATCGTCACGGAACTGTCGCCCTCGCAGCCTCCCATGGTGCGCCTGCGCGACCTCAGCGTCACCTTCACCGGCGCTCGCAAGCCGGTGCGTGCCGTCAGCGGCGTGAGCCTGGAGGTCCAGCGCGGCGAAGTGGTGGCGCTGATCGGGGAATCCGGCTCCGGCAAGAGCGTGACCATGCGCACCTTGCTGCGCCTGCATCCCGAGCGGCGCACCACCATGACCGGCACCGTCGAGGTGGGCGGGCGCGACGTGCTAAAGATGAGCAACACCGAGCTCTGCGACTTCCGCGGCAAGGTCGCCTCGATGATCTTTCAGGAGCCGCTGCTGGCGTTCGACCCGGTCTATACCGTGGGCGCGCAGATCGTCGAATCCATCCGCCGGCATGAGCCGGGCGTGAGTGCGTCGGACGCCCAGCGCCGCGCCTTCGAGCTCTTCGACCGCGTGCGCATCCCCAGCCCCGAGCGACGCCTGGCGGCCTATCCGCACGAGATGTCCGGCGGCATGCGCCAGCGTGCCATGATCGCCCTGGCCCTGGCCTGCAAGCCCCAGCTGCTGCTGGCCGATGAGCCCACCACCGCGCTCGATGCCACGGTGCAGATCCAGATCCTGCTGCTGCTGCGCGAGCTGCAGCGCGACCTCGGCCTGTCGGTCATCTTCGTCACGCACGATATCGGCGCGGCGGTGGAGGTGGCCGACCGCATCGCGGTGATGTATGCCGGGCGCATCGTGGAGGAGGGCAGCACCC
>NZ_JBKBVU010000317.1:0-2329 GCF_046289365.1 Caldimonas sp.
CCGGCCTCAGGGCCCCTTGCGCTTCACCACCGCATAGCGCGCCAGGGTGCGCTCGCGTGCGACCTCATGCTGCACCAGCGGCTCGGGATAGGTGGCACCCAGCGTCACCCCGGCGGCCGCCAGGTCCACCGGCCGGGCTTTCCAGGGGGCGTGGATCAGCGCATCGGGCAGCCGGGCCAGTTGCGGCAGGTAGCGGCGGATGAAGCGGCCGGCAGGGTCGAACTTCTCGCTTTGCGTGACCGGGTTGAAGATGCGGAACCAGGGCTGCGCGTCGCAGCCGGTGGAAGCCGCCCATTGCCAGCCGCCGTTGTTGGAGGCCAGGTCGAAATCGTTGAGCTTCTCGGCGAAGTAGCGCTCGCCCCAGCGCCAGTCGATGCCCAGATCTTTGACCAGGAAGCTGGCCGTCACCATGCGCAGGCGGTTGTGCATGTAGCCGGTTTGGTTGAGCTGGGCCATCGCGGCGTCCACCAGCGGGTAGCCCGTCCGCCCCTCGCACCAGGCCTGGAACAGGGTCTGGGCGGTCTTGCCCTGCTCCCAGCGGATGCGGTCGTATTCCGGGCGGAAGGCACGTTCCACCACGTGCGGGTGGTGGTGCAGGATCTGCTGGTAGAAGTCGCGCCAGATCAGCTCGCTCAGCCAGACCTCGGCGCCCCGGGAGCCGGCCTGCATGCGCTCCCAGGCCAGGCGGGCCAGTTCGCGGATCGACACCGTGCCAAAGCGCAGGTGCACCGAGAGGTAGCTGGGACCTTTGACGGCCGGGAAATCACGGGTGTCGTGGTAGTGGTCGATGCGTCCCAGGAAGTCCTCCAGCAGCGCGCGTGCACCACTGCTGCCGGTGGGGATGGGCAGCTCGTGCAGCCCGCTGCCTGCAAAGCCGAGTTCCGCCAGCGAAGGCACTTCGGCGTGCAGTCCCTCGGGCCGCGGGGCCAGGGCGTCGGCATGGCGGGCCACCGGATGGGCCTGCAGGTCCAAGGGCGTCAGCCTCTTCAGCCAGGCGGTCTTGTAGGGGGTGAACACCCCGTAGGGGGTGCCCGCAGCCGTCAGCAGCTCGTCGGCCTCGAACACCACCTGGTCCTTGCTGCTGTGCCAGGCGATCCCGGCTTCGGCCAGGGCCCCGCGCACTCGGGCATCGCGTTCGCGCGCCGCAGGCTCGTGGTCGTGGTTGGCATAGACCGCCTGCACCCCGAGACGCCGGGCCAGCGCGACGATCTCGTCGCGGGCACGGCCGTGCCGCACGATCAGCCCTGCCTGTGCGTGCCCGTGGGCCTGGGCCAGGGCGCGAAGCTGGGCGTCCAGCTCGACCAGGCTGTCGCGGATGAACTCCACCCGGCGGTCGGCCCGGGGCAGGGCGTCGAGGATCTCCGTGTCGAAGACAAACGCGCACCACACCCGCCGCGCCGCGCGCAGCGCGTGGTACAGGGCGGCATGGTCTTGCGAGCGCAGGTCCCGCCGGAACCACACGAGTGCGGTGTCAAGGGGCTTTTCCATGGGGCGGGATGTTGGCAGAGGAATAGAATTCCTGCCATGGCCGCAGACCATTGCATCGACCTCACCAACCAGTTTCTGATCGCCATGCCCGGCATGGCCGACGACACCTTTGCCGGCGCGGTGGTCTACCTGTGCGAGCACACCGACAAGGGGGCGCTCGGCCTGGTGATCAACAAGCCCATCGACATCAAGCTCAAGAACCTGTTCGAGAAGGTCGACCTGACGCTGGATCGGGAGGACTTGGCCGAGGAGCCCGTCTATTTCGGCGGACCGGTGCAGACCGAGCGCGGCTTCGTGCTGCACGAACCCTTGGGCGACGACGGCGGCCACTACAACTCCTCACTGCGCATCCCGGGCGGGCTGGAGATGACCACCAGCAAAGACGTGCTCGAGGCCCTGTCCCACGGAGCCGGCCCGAAGAAGGTGCTCGTGACGCTGGGTTACAGCGGCTGGAGCGCCGGCCAGCTCGAGGACGAGATCGCCCGCAACGGCTGGCTCACCGTGCGGGCCGAGCCGTCCATCATCTTCGACACCCCCGTCCATCACCGCTACGAGCGTGCGCTGTCCCTGCTGGGCATCGACCCCGGCATGCTCACCGGCGAGGCCGGTCATGCCTGAGCAGGCGAGGCAGTTCCTGGCCTTTGATTACGGCATGAAGCGGGTGGGGGTGGCCAGCGGCAACACCCTGCTAGGCACGGCCCAACCGCTGGGCACGGTGAGCGCCCAGGGTGAAGCCCGCTTCGAGGCTCTGGGCCGGCTGATCCGGCAATGGCAGCCCGAGGCGCTGGTGGTGGGGGTGCCCTTCCACCCCGATGGCGCCGAGCACGAGAACACGCGTCGC
>NZ_JBKBVU010000318.1:0-2316 GCF_046289365.1 Caldimonas sp.
TACAAAACGCCTACCGCGAGTACCAGCAGCGCGCGCTGGCGCGCGAAGGCCTCAAGCGCATGTATCTGGGCACGCTCACGCTGGCGCTCATCCTGGCCGTCTTCGGCGCGGTGCTGCTCGCCGTCGCCCTGGGCAACCAGCTCGCCCGACCGCTGCTGCTGCTGGCCGAAGGCGTGCGTCAAGTGGCCCGCGGCGACCTCACACCCAAACCTGTCTTCACCTCGCGCGACGAACTCGGCGGCCTCACGCGCTCGTTCGCCGACATGACCCAGCAATTGTCCGATGCGCGCTCGCTCGTCCAGCGCAGCCTGAGCGAACTCGAGGGCGCCAAGACCAATCTGCAGACCATCCTGGACAACCTCACCGCCGGCGTGATCGTCTTCGATGCCCACGGCCACATCGACACCGTCAACCCCAGCGCCACGCGCATCCTGCGCCTGCCGCTGGGGGCCTACCAAGGCCGCACGCTGACCGAGGTGCCTGGCCTGCAGGACTTTGCCGCCGCAATCGATCAGCAATTCGAGCAACATGCCGCCGGCAACGAAGGTGGCGAGCGCGACCACTGGCAGCAGTCCTTCGAGCTGGCAGGCGCCGACGCTGGCGTCGAGCGCGAGCCCATGACCCTGCTCGTGCGGGGTGCCTGGCTGCCGCAGCAGGCGCGGCTGATCGTCTTTGACGACATCACCGAAGTCATGTCGGCCCAGCGTTCCATCGCCTGGGCCGAGGTGGCCCGCCGTCTGGCCCATGAGATCAAGAACCCGCTCACCCCCATCCAGCTCTCGGCCGAGCGGCTGCAGCACAAGCTCGAAGCCAAGCTCGACGACGCCGACCGCCAGCTCCTGTCCAAGGCCGTGGGCACCATCGTCAGCCAGGTGGGCAGCATGAAGCAGCTTGTCAACGAATTCCGCGACTATGCCCGCCTGCCCTCGGCCCAATTGCACCCGATCGACCTCAACGCTCTGGTCGGCGAAGTGCTCGTGCTGTATGGCTCGGTGCAGGAAGAGGGCCGGCTGAAGGTCGACCTCGAGCCTGGCCTGCCGCCGATCCTGGGCGATGCCACCCAGTTGCGCCAAGTCATCCACAACCTGCTGCAAAATGCCCTGGACGCCGTGGCCGACCGGCCCCAGGGCCAGGTGCGGGTGCACACCGAGGCTGCACGCACCGACACCGGCGAGCTGCGCGCGGTGCGCTTGGTCGTGGCCGACAACGGCCCGGGCTTTCTCGACAAGGTGCTCAAACGCGCCTTCGAGCCCTACGTCACCACCAAGAGCAAGGGCACCGGCCTGGGCCTGGCCGTGGTGAAGAAGATCTGCGACGAACATGCTGCGCGCATCCGCCTGACCAACCTCACCAACTCCGAAGGGCTGGGTGGCGCGCAGCGAGGGAAGAACCCCGACGTGAGGGGGGCCCAAGTTTCGATATCATTTTCCAGGTTTGCGCCCGTCCAGGAAGACGGCCGCGACGACACCGCAACCCCAGGTGCCCGCCCAGGGGCCTGACCACCCGCATGGCCACCATACTTGTAGTAGACGACGAGCTCGGCATCCGCGCATTGCTGTCGGAGATCCTGGCTGACGAGGGGCACACCGTGGAGCTGGCCGAGAACGCCGCCCAGGCGCGCGCCTTGCGTGAGCGGATGCAGCCCGATCTCGTGCTGCTCGACATCTGGATGCCCGATGTTGACGGCATCACCTTGCTCAAGGAATGGGGGGCCAGTGGCCAACTCACGATGCCGGTGATCATGATGTCCGGGCACGGCACCATCGACACCGCCGTGGAAGCCACCAAGCACGGTGCCATGGCCTTCCTGGAAAAGCCCATCACCTTGCAAAAGCTGCTGCGCGCCGTGGAGCAGGGCCTGGCGCGCCAGGTTCAGCCCGGGAAAGGTCGCGTAGCAGCCCATGCCGCCGAGCGCGAAGCGGCGCAGGTCTTGGCGCATGCCCAGGTCCTTCGCCACCAGGATGTCGAGCCCCGGCGTCATGTAGCCCGTGCAGGTGATCGTCACCAGCGCGTCGATGTCGCTGGCGGCCACGCCCCCGGCCGCGAGGGCCTGCGTGGCCGCCCAGGTGGCCAAAGTGGGCGCCTCGGCGGCGAAAACGGCGTTGCGCGCCCCCGCCCCGGGGCGATCGGCGAAGAAGGCCGCGGCATCGGGAAGCACACTGTGGCGCTTTTCAATCGCCGGGTGGGCGAAGATGCGCTCGGCTTTGGGGTTGAGCGTCCACACCCCCTGCGGGCCGCGGAAATCCGGTATGCCGGAATCCATCGAGATGCCGGCGCCGGTCAGGACGACGACGCGCTTCGCGTCGTCGATGAGCC
>NZ_JBKBVU010000319.1:0-2309 GCF_046289365.1 Caldimonas sp.
AGTGGGTGCGCGCCGGGGGCGCGGACGAAGAGAACAACGAGCGTTCAGGAAAACCGACATGACCGTCACCCTTGCAGACCTGCTGAAAGACAGCGCCTATCGGCTCGACCAGTTCAAGCCCGAACACATCGCCGCGCTGGAGGCAAGCATAGCGATGAAAAGAAGGCCTGAAGATCCGCAACACAGCATGTTGCCCGCCCGCTAGATGGCACTACTGGAGGTATCAGCATGGCTGTCAATCTCGACAAACCTCACAACTGGAAGGCCGACGTGGCGCTATCGGTCGATATGTATAACGACTGGTTCATAAATTTTGCGCCAGATGCGTTTCGCACCACGCGAATTCAGACTACCAAGGACGTTGAGGCAGCGCTTCGCGCCACCGGGAACCTTACCGACGTGCGGCCGGCGGTGCTGCGCAAACATCCCGAGATCCTGCCGACGCTTCGGATGTCCACATGCCCACCGTTGGCAGTAGACCGTCTCATTGGTCTGGCAGGCGCTTCCCCCAACCTCGTCAAGTGCATGGAGCAGGAGCAGCGGCTGCCGGTGCGGATGTCGGTCACCCAGGCCGACCGTGAGCTCGAAAAAATCGCTGCCATCATCGAGCGCCTCGCTGACCCCGACATCTTCGTGTGGATCAAACGCGAGGCGCCAGCGACCGAGGTTGAGATTCACCGAGCGGCCACCATCGTCGCCGACCGGCTGTGCGGCGCCGTCGCCAACCCCATTATTCGTAATGCTCAGGAGAAGCGGCAGCTCGCCGCCATCAAGGCCTGGCTGGAGCAGCGCGGCTACAAGCAGCTTCCCGCTGGAGATGGAACCAAGTTCAACGCCATGCCCGCTGGCACGTTCAGCTTCCGCCTGAACGTGCCGGTCAAGCTGGAGGGCGGGGTGCAGTCGGTCAACATCCCCATTGATGCGGTCATCATGCCAAAGACCGCTAAGGCCAAGGACATGCCGCTGTTCTTCGAGGCGAAGTCAGCGGGCGACTTCACCAACACCAACAAGCGCCGCAAGGAAGAGGCGGTCAAGATGGCCCAGCTTCGCAGCACCTACGGTGACGCCGTGCGCTTCAACCTCTTCCTGTGCGGCTACTTTGATAGCGGCTATCTCGGCTATGAGGCAGCCGAAGGCATCGATTGGGTGTGGGAACACCGCATCGATGACCTCGCGCTGTTCGGAATCTGACCATGCCCAGCAAGAACGACCAGCTCGAAGAACGCCGCTGCGCCTTACAGGCGGCGCTCGACGGCCACAAGACTCAGGCCGAGCGCAACAAGCTCGGCCAGTTCGCAACGCCCACACAGCTCGCCCGCGACGTGCTTGCCTACGGACTGAGCCTGTTGCCTCAGGGCGAAGCGGTGCGCTTCTTCGACCCGGCTATCGGCACTGGCTCGTTCTATTCGGCCTTGAGGTCGACCTGTCGACGCAGACCCGTCGCTTGGGCGCGCGGCTTTGAGATTGATGCGCACTACGGACAGCCAGCGCTGGATCTGTGGCAGGGCTCGCCACTCGAAATCACCCTGGGGGATTTCACGCGGCAGACACCGCCGGCCGCTGATGCCGGCCGAGCGAACCTGCTCATCTGCAATCCGCCTTATGTGCGCCACCATCACCTGAGCGGCGAAGAGAAGCTGCGCCTGCAGGAGGCAGCGCGCAGGGTGGCACACGTCGAGCTGTCCGGCCTGGCTGGCCTCTACTGCTACTTCATGGCACTGTCGCACGACTGGATGAGTGAGGGCGGCGTTGCCGGATGGCTCATCCCGAGCGAGTTCATGGATGTCAACTACGGCAAGGCCCTCAAGGCATACCTGCTGCGCGAGGTAACGCTGCTGCACATCCATCGCTTTGACCCCAACGATGTCCAGTTCGATGACGCGTTGGTGTCCTCGGCGGTAGTCTGGTTCAAGAAGCAGAAGCCGCCGGCTGGCCATGAGGTCACGTTCTCCTATGGGGGGACGATGCAGAAGCCGGCACTCATCAAGAACGTGAGCGTGCAGGACCTGGAGCGGGCTGAGAAGTGGACGCGCTTTCCTAAGCAGGACGCCGAGGCTGTCCATGAGGGCTACCGGCTGGGCGACTTGTTTGCCATCAAGCGAGGCCTGGCCACCGGCGATAACAGCTTCTTCATCCTTGATGAGGAGCGCGTGCGCTCCCTGAGCATCCCGCCGCAGTTCTTGCGTCCTATCCTCCCGAGCGCGCGCTACGTCAAGGACGACGAGATCATGGCCGACGCGCAGGGGGTGCCGCTGCTGGACAAACGCCTGTTTCTGCTTGACTGCGACCTGCCGGAAGACGAGGTGCAG
>NZ_JBKBVU010000320.1:0-2301 GCF_046289365.1 Caldimonas sp.
GGCACAGGTAGTGACCTTCGTCCGGCAGCCAGTGCGCGGCCCATTCGATCCAGTGATCGCTGCCGTCATGTGGGCGCAGCGCCAGCCGCACGGTGAAGCTGCTGCGCCGGGGCAGCAGCTCGTACAGGACCTGGCGGGAGGCTGGCTCCAGGGCGGCATCCCAGCCGGTTCCGCGGGCCGCGTCGAGCGCGGTCCCGGTGAGCCCGGCGTAGGCTTCGCTGATGAACAGGCCCTGACCCTCGGGCGTGAGGACCACCACCAAGCCCGGAATGCGCTGCCACAGTGCCGAGGCATCGACCAAGGCGGTGACGAGGGAATGGGGGGCGGGCTGCATCGGAGTCCAGCGGCTGCTCTGGGCAGATGATAGGCCGCCGGGGCGGGTGATCCCAGGACTGCGGCCTCCCCCAGGGGTGGGACATCGCACCCCCCATGAGGGGGATCAGACCTCGCGCACGTCGGCCACCGGCTGCGCGCCGAAGTCCGGCCGGGCCAGGTGCTCGAGCAGGCGACGGGCGGCCTCCTCGGGCGAGCTGAGCAGCCCCTGGGCCTGCAGCTGCACGAAGCGCTCACGGTCGGGGAAGCTGGCCGGGTCGCTCTGGCGAAGCTGCACCTGCATGTCCGTGTCGATGACCCCGGGGGCGAGCGAGACGATGCGTGCCCCGTGGGGAAGACGGGCCTGCTCCAGTGCGACGCAGCGGCTGAAGTGGTCCATCCCGGCCTTGGCCGCGCAGTAGGCGGCGCTGCCGGCCATGGCGCGCCGACCCAGGCCCGAGGAGACGTTGAGCACCTTGCGGGGGGCCGTCCAGTCCCTCGTGGCTTGCAGGAAGGCACCGGTCAGCAGCAGCGGCGCCTCCAGGCCCACGCGCAGCGCGTGGGCCAGGTCGTTCGGTTCGCTGTCCTCCAGCGGGCCCACGCGCGAGATCACGCCGGCATTGTTGATGAGCGTCGCGCTGGCCACGGCCCGCGGGTCGTGGCCGCTCAACCAGGTGGCCAGGCGCTGCGCCGCAGCAGGCGCCTCGGCCAGGTCCTGGCGCCATTGCTCACAGGAGGCCCCGGCGGCGCGGGCCTGTTCGGCCAGGGTGTCGTTGACCTGGCGCGACAGGCACAGCAGGCGATGCGCGGGCGAGAGCAGTTGGCGTGCCAGGGCCAGGCCCAGGCCCCGCGAGGCGCCGGTGATGATATAGAGATGGTGCATGGTTTCGTCGGGCGGGGGGGCTCAGAACCAGTGGACCAGCCCCGATTGCTGAGCGTTCTGAGGGTTCGAGCCGGCGGCGATCACCTGCTGCAGCGCGGTCTGCGCCGGCCAGCCGAGCTGCTTGAGCACGCAGGCGGCCACCGTGCCGGTGCGTCCGATGCCTGCAGCGCAATGCATCAGCACCGATTCACCATGGGCCAGCGCGGCGGCCACCGCCTGCACCCGTTCGCGGAACCCGGCTTCATCCAGCGGCAGGCCGAAGTTGCGTATCACCAGTTGTTCCCACCGGCACGGCAGGGTGCCTTGTCCAATGGCCTGGGCATAGGATGGGGACAGCGCCGCCACCTCCTCGAGGCTGGTCAGGCAAAGGATGCGGTCCAGGCGGCAACGTGCGGCTTCGGCCAGGAAGTCGCTCCAGGGCTCGAAGCGGCCGGGCATGGCGTGCAGCCACAGCGCACCGGCAACGCCCGCGGGCAGGGCCAGGGGACGGAACATGGTGATTCGACAGGCCAGGTTCGGGACGGGGGGAGATAGGACCCATGTCCATTGTGCCCCGGACGGGCCGGTTCGCGGGAGGAAAGCAAAAGGCGGCCCGAAGGGGCCGCCTGGGCAGGCTCGGTGTCGCTCAGTGCAGGGCCGACGGGGCTGCGTTCTGCGTGATCCCCGCGATCTCCCACTCGCGAGTGCCATCGAGCGGCTTGACGAAATGCCACAGCTCGTCGAACGGTTCGGCGGCGGCATCGGCCGCTTCCCGGATCAGGCCGTGGAAGCGCACGCTGACGATTTGCTGCCCGTCCTCGCGGGCCACGTCGACCACCTGGGCATTGAGCTGCAGCACATCGGTCTGCTGCGCCGCGCCTTGGCGGTCGTGCAGGTCCAGGCGCACCGCGGCAAAGAGCTCGGGCGTCGTGAACTTGCGCAGATCTTCGAGTTCGCCGGCATCATGGGCCGCCTGCATGCGGATGAAGAGCATCTTGGCGATGCGCTCGAAACTTGCGGCGTCGAAATCGGCCGGCAGCGCTGCGGCAGCGGCGACCGACCGGGTGTTCGGGGCGTCACCTGCCGATCCGGAACCGGCCGGTGCGGCCGCCGTGCCCCCCCAGGAG
>NZ_JBKBVU010000091.1:0-12177 GCF_046289365.1 Caldimonas sp.
CGCGCTGGACGAGGCCGGCTATCGCCGCATGATCGACACCACCACCCGCCTGAACACGCCGGGCATGGATTTGGCGGAACTGCCCGGCGTGCACGCCCTGACCGATGTCACCGGCTTCGGCCTGGCCGGACACGGCCTGGAGCTGGCGCGAGGGGCCGGCACCCGGGTGGTGATCGACTGGGCGAAAGTGCCTTTGCTCGAGGGCGTGCGCGAGCTGGCCTCGCGCGGCTTCGTCACCGGGGCCTCGGGTCGCAACTGGGCCAGCTACGGCGCCGAGGTGGACCTGCCCGAGGGCTTCGCCGACACCGACCGGGCCCTGCTCACCGATCCGCAGACCAGCGGCGGGCTGCTGGCGGCCTGTGCCCCCCAGGCCGTCGACGAGGTGCTGGACATCTTCCGTCGGCACGGATTCGGGGCCGCGGCGGTGGTGGGCCGCATCGAGGCGGGTCCGCCGCGCCTGGTAGTGACCTGAGCGCTGCGCGGCACTCAGGCCGCCGGCTTGACCCGTTCGAGCTTGGCACCAAAGCGCTGCAGGATGGAGCGCTCGATGCCTTCGGCATCCAGTCCATGCAGGGCCAGCAGCCGGGCCGGGTCACCGTGCTCGACAAATTCGTCCTTCAGGCCCAGCATCAGCACCGGCACCATCAGACCCGCCGCATGCAGGGCCTCGGCCACCGCACTGCCGGCACCGCCCATCACGCAGCCCTCCTCCACCGTCACCAAGGCATCGTGGGTGCGGGCCAGTTCCTCCACCAGGGCCGCATCGAGCGGTTTGACGAAGCGCATGTTGGCCACGGTGGCATCGAGCCGCTCGGCCGCGGCCAGGGCCGGGTAGAGCAAGGGGCCGAAGGCCAGGATGGCGATGCGCTGGCCGCGGCGGCGCAACTCGCCCTTGCCGAAGGGCAGGGCCGTCATCTCCTTCTTCACCTCGACACCGACGCCTGCGCCGCGCGGGTAGCGCACGGCCACCGGATGGTCCTGCAGGTAGGCGGTGTAGAGCATCTGCCGGCACTCGTTCTCGTCGGCCGGGGCGAGCACGCTCACGTGGGGGATGCAGCGCAGGAAGGCGATGTCGAAGGCGCCCATGTGGGTGGCGCCGTCGGCTCCGACGATGCCGGCGCGGTCCAGCGCCAGCACCATCGGCAGCTTCTGGATCGCCACGTCATGGATGAGCTGGTCGTAGGCGCGCTGCAAGAAGGTGGAGTAGATCGCGACCACCGGCTTGAGACCTTCGCAGGCCAGACCGGCGGCAAAGGTGACGGCGTGCTGCTCGGCGATGCCCACGTCGTGGTAGCGGGTCGGGAAGCGCTGGTGGAACTCGACCATGCCCGAGCCCTCGCGCATCGCCGGCGTGATGGCCACCAGCTTCGGGTCGGCCTCGGCCATGTCGCACAGCCACTGGCCGAACACCTGGGTGAACGTGGTCTTGGGCGGTGTCGCCGGCTTTTGCAGCCCGCGCGCGGGATCGAACTTGCCCGGGCCGTGGTAGGCGATCGGGTCGGCCTCGGCCAGCTTGTAGCCATAGCCCTTCTTCGTGACCACATGCAGGAACTGCGGGCCCTTCTTGTCGCGCAGGTTCTCCAGCGTGGGGATCAGAGCGTCGAGGTCGTGGCCGTCGATGGGCCCCACGTAGGTGAAGCCGAACTCCTCGAAGATCGTGCCAGGCACCACCATGCCCTTGGCATGCTCCTCGAAGCGGCGCGCCAGCTCGAACAGCGGCGGCGCGTTCTTCAGCACCGCCTTGGCCCCCTCGCGCGCGGCCGCGTAGAACTTGCCGCTCATCAGGCGTGCCAGGTACTTGTTCAGCGCGCCCACCGGCGGGCTGATCGACATGTCGTTGTCATTGAGCACCACCAGCATGTCGGCCGATCCCACCGCATGCTGTACACCGGCATTGTTCAGCGCCTCGAAGGCCATGCCGGCCGTCATCGCCCCGTCGCCGATGATGGCCACGGCACGGCGGTCCTCGCCCTTGAGCTTGGCCGCCAGGGCCATGCCCAGCGCCGCCGAGATGGAGGTGGACGAATGGGCGGTGCCGAAGGTGTCGTACTCGCTCTCGTCGCGGCGCGGAAAGCCGCTGATGCCGCCGAGCTGGCGCAGCGTGTGCATGCGCTCGCGCCGGCCGGTGAGGATCTTGTGCGGATAGGTCTGGTGGCCCACGTCCCACACCAGCCGGTCCTCGGGCGTGTTGAAAACGTAGTGCAGAGCGATCGTGAGCTCCACCGTCCCAAGGTTGGACGACAGGTGCCCCCCGGTCTGGGACACGCTGTGCAGCACGAACTCGCGCAGTTCGGCCGCCAAGCGCTTGAGCTCGCTGCGGGGCAGCCGCCGCAGATCGGCCGGGCTGTGGATGGTTTCGAGCAGGGGGTGGTTCATCAGTGTTCCCGATCGACGATGCGTTCGGCCAGCCGGGCCAGGCAGGCCGTGTCGGCCAGGCCGCTGCGCGCCAGCGCGGTGTGGGCCCGGTCGCGCAGCTCGTCCGCGTGGCGCCGCGCGGCCTCCAGGCCCATCAGCGAGACGTAAGTGGGCTTGCCGTCCTGGGCGTCCTTGCCGGCCGTCTTGCCCAGGGTCTCGGAGGCCTGGGTCACGTCCAGGATGTCGTCCACCACCTGGAAGGCCAGCCCGATGGCCCAGCCATAGTCCGACAGCGCCTGCATCGCAGCTTCCGTGGGGCTCCCGCACACCGCCCCCATCATCACGCTGCCGTGCAGCAAGGCGCCAGTCTTGCAGCGGTGCATGTGGCGCAGCTCGGCCTCGTTCAGCGTGCGGCCCACGGCCGCCAGATCGATGGCCTGCCCGCCCGCCATGCCGGCATGCCCGGCCGCGCGCGCGAGCAGGCCGCACAGACGCGCCTGCAGCGGCAGGGGCACTTCGGCCTCGTCCTGGGGCGTCAGCACCTCGAAAGCCAGCCCCTGCATCGCATCGCCGGCCAGCATGGCCTGCGCCTGCCCGAACCGCACATGCACCGTGGGCTTGCCCCGGCGCAGCACGTCATTGTCCATGCAGGGCATGTCGTCGTGGATCAGCGAATAGGCGTGGATCAACTCCACCGCGCAGGCCGCCCGCAGCGCCGGCTGCGCATGGCCGCCCACCGCCTCGGCGGCGGCCAGCACCAGCAGTGCGCGCAAGCGCTTGCCGCCGTCGAGCACGCCGTAGCGCATCGCCTCGCCCAGCCCGGCCGGCGCATCGGCCGGCACGAAGCGGTCCAGTGCGATCTCCACGCGCTGCAGCGCAGCGGCCGTCCAGTCCTGGAACTGTGCCGGGGTCATGCCGCGTTCCAGGGCTTGAGCTGCCCGTCCTCGATGACCTTGACCTGGGCCTCCACCGCTTCGAGCCGGCTGCGGCAAAAGGCCAGCAACTCCGCCCCGCGCTGGTAGGTCTGCAGCAGGCGGTCCAGCGGCAACTGCCCGGACTCGAGTTCGGCCACCAGGCGCTCGAGTTCGGCCAGCGCCTCCTCGTAGCTGGCGTGGCTGGCCGCGCTGGCGGCCGGCGCGGGTGTCGGGGTCTTGGGCATGGGGCGTGAGAAAAAGCCTCTGATTGTAGTCAAGCAGCCGGCGTGCGCCCAACGCACCGCCAGGCCCCACCCGCCCCACGATGCGGCATGCCGCACCACGCCGTAGGGCCACCCGGCCGGGGGACCCCCCCCCGCCGGTAAAATGCTAGGTTACCCGCCGCAGGCCCCGTCCCGGACCGCCCAGGTCCCGCACACACACCAACGGAGGCTTTCGCCATGGACGGCATCACTGGAGCCTGGCCGGGGAAGATGGGCCCACCGTGGGTGGTGGTTGGACATTGGTTTTTGGAGATCCTGGGGATCATGTCAGACCTAAGCGTTGCCCTTGAGCAAAGCCACACGCAACTGCCGGTATCGGCCTATTTCAGCGACGAACTGTTCCGTCGCGAGATGGAGCTCATCTTCCATGGCGGTCCGCGGTACCTCGGGCATGCGCTCGCGGTACCCGAGGTGGGTGACCACTACGCCCTGCCCCAGGAAGGCGAGGGCCGCGCGCTGGTGCGTTCGCATCGGGGCATCGAACTGATCTCCAACGTGTGCCGCCACCGTCAGGCCGTGATGCTGCGCGGGCGCGGCAACACCAAGAGCCAGATCGTCTGCCCCCTGCACCGCTGGACCTACGCGCTGGACGGCCAGTTGCTGGGCGCGCCGCACTTCGCGCAGGACCCGTGCCTGAACCTCAACAACTACCGCCTGCGCGAGTGGAACGGCCTGCTGTTCGAGGACAACGGCCGCGACATTGCTGCCGACCTGGCCGGGCTCGGTCCCGTGCAGGAATTCGACTTCTCGGGCTACGTCCTCGACCACGTCGAGATGCACGAGTGCGACTACAACTGGAAGACCTTCATCGAGGTCTACCTGGAGGACTACCACGTCGGCCCCTTCCATCCGGGCCTGGGCAACTTCGTGACCTGCGACGACCTGCGCTGGGAGTTCGGCCGCGAGTACTCGGTGCAGACCGTGGGTGTGGCCAATGCCCTGGGCAAGCCGGGCTCGGACGTGTACCGAAAATGGCATGAGGTGCTGCTGAACTACCGCGGCGGTGAGCCGCCCTCGCACGGGGCGATCTGGCTGACCTACTACCCCCACATCATGGTGGAGTGGTACCCGCATGTGCTGGTGGTGTCCACACTGCATCCCAAGGGCCCTCAAAAGACGCTCAACGTGGTGGAGTTCTTCTACCCGGAGGAGATCGCCGCCTTCGAGCGCGAGTTCGTCGAGGCCCAGCGTGCCGCCTACATGGAGACCTGCGTCGAAGACGACGAGATCGCGCTGCGCATGGACTGGGGCCGCAAGGCCCTGCTCGAGCGCGGCGACAACGAGGTCGGCCCCTACCAGAGCCCGATGGAAGACGGCATGCAGCACTTCCACGAGTGGTATCGTCACAAAATCGGTGCCCTCTGACCCGACCCCGCCATCGCACACCCGGCCCCGGCCGGGTGTTTCTTTTTCCGGCTGTCGCACAATGCCGGACGTTCCCTGCCCCGAACGCCCGTGACGCCGCCCCCGCCCGACACCCACAAGCGCTCGCTCAGCCGCACCTTGCCGGTCTCTGTGCTGCTGTTCACCGTCGTGCCGCTGGTGATCGCCGGGTTGCTGACGCTCACCGAAGGGGCCCAACGGCTGCGCGAGGAACAGGAGCTGCGGGCCCGCCAGACCGCCAGCCTGCTGGCCGGACGGGTGACCCAGTTGCTGGCGACGGCGCAGCGGCTGGCGCAGGCGATGGCGACCTCTCCCGGCATGGCCGCGGGCCTGCGACAACGCACCGGCGAGGACGACGCCTTCGCCGAGCCCTTGCCCCGCCTGGACGCGCTGGGAGGCGATTGGCTGGCACTGGTGCGCAGCTTTCCGGAGGTGGACCGCGTCGAGCTGCTGGACGCACGAGGCCGCGTGGCGCAAACCCTCCCGCCGCACGTGCGCGAGGCGCCTGCGGTACGCCAGCTCTCCCCCTCGCAGCCGCCCTGGCACCCCCGGGAGGACCTCGGCAGCGTCGAAGTGAGGGTCCCCCTGATGCAGGAGGGGGTCGAGGGCTGGGTGGTCGTGGGCGTCTCCGCCGGCGCGCTGGCCCAGGCGCTGGAACTGCCCGACCAGGACGGCGGCGAGCTGCGGGCCCTGCTGCGCGATGCACAAGACCGTGGGCTGATGCTGGTACGGCGCATCGCGGGTCAGCCGCCGTTGGTGCAGCCCCTGCCCGTGATGGAGGCGCTGGCCGCCGCCGATGCGCGCTCCCGCCCCGTGGTGGCCCGCTCGCCGCTGGGCGACAGCGGCTGGAGCGTGGAGGTCCAGGCGTCGTTGGATGCTTACCGCTCGCTGGTGCTGGCCGAGCTGCTGCGTTTTGGCCTCATGGTACTGGTGATTTCGGGGCTGAGCGCCTGGGTGGCCTGGCGTTTCGCGCGTTCGCTGGCGAGGGCGATCCGGGAGGTGGCCCGTGCGGCACGCGCCATCTTGAGGGGCCATTACCTCAACGCCCACGTGGCGCTGGAGCGCGACGACGAGCTGGGCCTGCTGGCCCAGTCCTTCAACCACATGAGCCGTGAGCTCGAGCAGCGCGAGCGCGAGCGCGATGTCTTCGGCCGCCTCGTCTCGCCCGAGGTGCGCGACCAGCTCGTGCAAGGCGAGCTGATGCTCGGCGGGCACGAGGTCGAGGTCACCGTGCTGTTTTCCGACATCCGCGGCTTCACCCAGTTGTGCGAGGGCCTCAAGCCGCGCGATGTGGTGCTCACGCTCAACGAGCATTTCACGCGCATGACCCATGCGGTGCAGCGCTTTGGCGGTTACGTCAACAACTACATGGGCGATGCGATGGTCGTGGTCTTCGGTGCGCCCACGCCCGACCCTCATCGGGTGGAGCGCGCGCTTTATGCAGCCGTGGCGATGCGCCGCGAACTGGCCGAGTTCAACCGGGAGCGCGCCAGCTATGGCGCCGCACCGCTGGAGATCGGCATCGGCCTGGCCAGCGGTACCGCGCTGGCCGGTCAGATCGGCTCGCCCGAGCGCTGCATCTATACAGTCGTGGGCGACACCGTGAACGTCGCGGCCCGCCTGGAAGGCCTGGCCAGGCTGGAAAGCGGCATGCTGGCCTTCATGAACCAGGCCACCCGCGACCTGCTGCCGCCGCACGTGCGTGAATGCCTGCGGCCCCTGGGCGAACGCGCCCTCAAGGGCCGCGGCACCCTGATCCCGGTCTGGGGCCTGCCCGAGGAGGCAGAACTGCCCGAGCCCGCCCCCCACCTGTTGCGTCCCGAGGAAGAGATCCTGTGAGTGCCCCTGTGCTGATGGTCCTGTCGTCCCTGCTGTTCGCCACGATGGGCGTGTGCGTCAAGTACGCCTCCGCGTATTACAGCAGCGGCGAGATCGTGTTCTACCGCGGTATCGTGGGCGCCACCACCATCGCCCTGATGGTCTGGCACCGTGGCGGCACTCTGCGCACCTCGGTGCCCGGCATGCACTTCTGGCGCAGCGTCAGCGGCGTGCTCGCCCTGAGCCTGTGGTTCTATGCCATTGGCGGGCTGCCGCTGGCCACGGCCATGACGCTGAACTACATGTCTTCGGTGTGGATGGCACTGTTCCTGCTGGGCGGGGCCATCATCATGGGCGGCGCGCGCATCGACGGCCGGCTCATCGCCGCGGTGCTCACCGGTTTTGCCGGCGTGGCCCTGATCCTGCGCCCCACCATCGACGACCAACAACTCTGGCACGGCCTGGTCGGGCTGATCTCGGGCATGCTCTCGGCCACGGCCTATCTGCAGGTCACGGCCCTGGGCCGCATCGGCGAGCCCGAGTACCGCGTGGTCTTCTATTTCTCACTCGGGGGTGTGGTGGCCGGTGCACTGACGATGCTGGCTGGCGGTGCCAGCTCGCACACGCTGGAGGGGGTGGCGCTGCTCTTGGCCGTCGGCGTGCTGGCCACCGTGGCCCAATTGCTGATGACCCGTGCCTACGCCACCGGCAAGACCCTGGTCAATGCCAGCCTGCAGTACCTGGGTATCGTCTTTGCCTTTCTCTATGGCGTGCTGCTCTTCCGCGACCCGGTGACATGGATGGCCGTCGTCGGCATGATCCTCATCGTGGTCGCGGGCATCGCCGCCACCTTCCTGCGCAGCAAGACGGCACCGAACGTGCCCCCCCACACCACGAGCACCGAGTCATGAACCTGCCCACCCCGCTGATCTCTCCCGAGGCGCTGCGCGCCGCCATGGCGTCGGACCCGGCGCCCGTGCTGATCGACGTGAGCTTCGACCTGGCCGACCCGGCCGCCGGCGAGGCCGCCTACCTGCAGGCCCACCTGCCCGGCGCCCATTACCTGCACCTTGAGCGCGACCTCAGCGGCGCGAAGACCGGGCGCAACGGCCGCCACCCCTTGCCCACACGCGAGGACTTCGCCGCACGCATCGCCGCGTTGGGCATCGGCCCGGACACGCCCGTGGTGGTCTACGACCGCCAGGGCGCGATGTTCGCCGCGCGGGCCTGGTGGATGCTGCGCTGGCTGGGACACCAAGCCGTGGCCGTGCTGGACGGCGGCCTGCCGGCCTGGCAGGCCATCGGCGCAGCGCTGCAGGCCGGGCCCGTCGCGCCGCCGGCCCCCCGGGCCTACCCGTTGCGACCCGCCGCCGTGGCGATGCGCGATGCGCAGGCCGTCCTGCAGGCCCTGGGCACGCCGGGGCAACGCCTGATCGACGCCCGCGCCCCCGAGCGCTACCGCGGCGATGTCGAGCCACTGGACCCGGTGGCGGGCCACATTCCGGGCGCGATCAACCGCTTCTTCAAGGACAACCTCGATGCCGACGGCCGCTTCCGCCCGGCGCAGGCCCTCCAAGCGGAGTTCCGCGCGCTCCTGGGTGACACGCCCGTGCAGGCCGTGGTACACCAGTGCGGCTCGGGCGTGACGGCCTGCCACAACCTGCTGGCCATGGAAGCCGCCGGGCTGCATGGATCGGCGCTGTACCCGGGTTCGTGGAGCGAGTGGTGCGCCGACCCGACCCGGCCGGTCGAGCGGGGCTGAAAACCCGCCTTGCCCCTGCGCTTGATATGCATCAACATGCTTGCGTACGGGATACGCAAGATGACGGCATCCCTCATCGACAGGAGGTCACCATGTACAAGCGCATCCTCGTCCCCACAGACGGCTCCGAGATCACCCAGCGTGCCGTCGCGACGGCGGTGAGCCTGGCCAAGCAGTTCGGCGCCGAGGTCTACACGCTCAGCGTCAAGGACCCTTATCCCTACAGTGCGATGTCGGAGATGCAGCCCACACTGCCGCAGGAGTTCCTCGATGCACAGGAACGGGTGGCGGCCAAGAACGTCGCGGCGGTCAAGGAGGCCTGCGCCGCCCAGGGCGTGCCTTGCACCGGCCACACGGTGGAATCGGTGAGCGTGTGGGAAGCCATCGTCGACTACGCCAAACAGCACCAGGTCGACCTGATCGTGATGGCTTCGCATGGCCGCCGCGGCGTGCAAGCCCTGCTGCTGGGCAGCGAGACCAACCGCGTGCTGACGCACACCAACGTGCCGGTGCTGGTGGTGCGCTGATTCCGGCGGGTCAGTGGCCGTGGAACTGGTCCACCAGCACGAGGATCAGGCCCAGGCCCGCGGCCAGCCACAGCAGTTGGGCCACCGTCTCGCGCCATGACAGCCTGCGCTGCAACTGGGGGATCAGGTCGGCCACCGCCACATAGATGAAGCTGGACGAGGCCACCACCAGCAGGTAAGGAAACAGGTCCTCCCAGGGCTTCACGACGAAGTAGCCGACCACCCCACCCACCACCGCCGCCAGGCCCGAGACGGCGTTGTACAGCAGCGCCTTGGCGCGCGAGAAGCCTGCATTGAGCAGCACGATGTAGTCGCCCACCTCCTGAGGAATCTCGTGGGCGATGATGGCCAGGGCCGTCACCACCCCCAGGCGGGCATCCACGAGGAAGGCGCCGGCGATGATGATGCCGTCGCAGAAGTTGTGGATGCTGTCGCCCACCAGCACGGTCCAGCCGCCGCGGCCGGCCTGCTCGTGGTCGAAGCCATGGTGGTGGTGGTCGCCGTCGCCCTCGTGATGGTGGCCGTGGCGGTAGAGCTCGACCTTTTCCAGCAGGAAAAAGAACAGCAGCCCCCCCAGCAGCGTCAGGAAGAGGTCGTGGGCACCAGCCGAGCTCTCGAAGGCCTCGGGCAGCAGATGGATCAGCGCCGTGCCCAGCAGCACGCCGGCCGACAGGCTCACCAGGCTGCGCACCACCCGGCTCAGCACACTCACCGTGAGGCTGGCAGCAATGACGACGGACAAGACACCACCGATCAGGGTGGCCAGGACGATGTAGGCAAGCGTCATGGGAGCGGGACGGTGGACAACAGCAAAGAAGGGCCCGCAGGCCCTTCGCTGTGCATTGATGCAACAGCGATCTTATCAATCATGTCAAGATGGCGCCGCGGCCGGCCCGGCACGACCCGATGCCCGGGGTGACGACGGCAGCCCTTGCAGGGACAATCACGGCCATGATCTCCTCCACGCCCCCTTCCGCCTATGCGGCCGCACCTGCCGTGCGGCAGCCCGAGGCCGCGCCCGGCGAAGCCGGATCGCCACTGGCTGCCATCGACATGGGCTCGAACAGCTTTCGCCTGGAGATCGGCCAGATCGAGCGCGGGCAATACCGACGCCTGGACTACATCAAGGAAACCGTGCGCCTGGGCGGCGGGCTGGATGCGCAGGGCATGCTCACCGAGGAGGCCGCGCTGCGCGGCCTGGCCTGCCTGGCGCGCTTTGCCGAACGCCTGCGCAGCTTTCGCCCCGGCCAGGTGCGGGCCGTGGCCACGCAGACGCTGCGCGAGGCGCGCAACCGCGACGCCTTCCTGCGCCGAGCCCAGACCGTGCTGGGCCATCCGATCGAGGTGATCTCCGGGCGCGAGGAGGCCCGCCTCATCTACGTGGGGGTGGCGCGGCTGATGCCGCCCAGCGACGGCCGACGTCTCGTCATCGACATTGGCGGACGCTCCACCGAGATGATCCTCGGCGAAGGCCGCTCGCCCCTGCAGGCCGAATCCTTCCAGATCGGCAGCGTGAGCCTGTCGCTGCGCTATTTCGGTGACGGGCGCTACACGGAAACAGCGTTCCGGCAGGCCCAGGTGGCCGCTGGCGCCGAGCTGGAAGAGGCCCTGGAGACCTTCGCCCCCACGCGCTGGCAGCAGGCGCTGGGCTCGTCGGGCACGGTCGGGGCGGTGTCGCAGTTGCTGCTGGCCAACGGCGTGACCGACGGCACGATCACGCCCGAGGGCCTGCGCTGGTGCATGGAACGCTGCCTTCGCGCCGGCCGCGCCGAGCGCCTGTCCCTGCCCGGCCTCAAGGAAGACCGCAAGGCCGTGCTGGGCGGCGGGCTGTCGATCCTCTACACGCTGGCCACGCATTTCGGTATCGTCGCGTTGCAGCCGGCCCGGGGTGCCTTGCGCCAGGGCGTGATCTTCGACCTCCAGGACCGCTTGCACGGCAGCCTGGACAGCGAGCACCCTCACGACATGCGCGACGATTCGGTCCTGCAGATGCAGCTGCGCTTCGGGATCGACCGGCTCCAGGCTGAACGGGTGCAGACCGTCGCCCGCACCTTGCACGCCAGCCTGGCGCCCCAGGCACCGCTGGAAGTGCAGCGCGAACTGGACTGGGCCTGCGCGCTGCACGAGATGGGCATGATGGTCTCTCACCACGACCACCACCGCCACAGCGCCTACCTGCTGGGCCATGTCGACGCGCCGGGCTTCTCGCAATCGCAACAGCGCCGCCTGGCCGACCTGGTGATGGGCCAGCGCGGCGGCCTGCGCAAGCTGGAGGAGGCCTTGCGCGAGGAAACCTTCGCGCTGCAGGTCCTGAGCCTGCGACTGGCGGTGATCCTGTGCCATGCACGCAACCTGCCGGTGCTGTCGGCCCTCACCGCCAGCCGCCACGGCCGCACCATCTTGCTCAACATGGAGGCCGGCTGGGCGCAGGCCCATCCTCGCACGCTCTACCTGCTGCGCGAGGAGCAGGCTGCCTGGGAACGCAGCGAACTCTTCAGGCTGAGTCTGCGCACGCGCGCCTGAACGCATCGTTTGCTCAGGACTCGAACAGCACCAGCCGCCGTCCCGCCCTGTGCGGGTGTTCGATCACCTTGGCCGGCAGGCCGTACACCGCCTCCAGCGCGGCCGGGCGAAGCACCTCGTCCACCGGACCCTGTGCCACGGCTCGCCCGCCGGACAACAGCAGCAACCGGTCGCAGGCCTGGGCGGCGAGGTTGACGTCGTGCAGCACCAGCATCACCGCCAGCCCCTCCTGCCGGGCCAGCCGCCGCACCGTGTGCATGAGCCCGACCTGATGGCGGGGATCGAGGCTGGCGGTGGGTTCGTCCAGCAGCAAGGCACGGTATTCGCCGGGCCCACGGCCGGCCAGCACCTGCACGAGGCAACGCGCGAACTGCACACGCTGCTGCTCGCCGCCGGACAGGCTGAGGTAGCGCCGCCCCGACAGCCCCGCCACATCGGCCTCATGCATCGCCCGTTCGCAGCACTCCCGCAGGGCCTGCGGGCTGAGCATGAGATGGGGGTAGCCGCCCATGCCGACGACAGTGTCCACCTCCAGATCGAAGCCCAGCGACGGCGACTGTGGTAGCACGGCGCGGCGCCGTGCCAGCGCCTGCACGTCCCACAGACCCAAG
>NZ_JBKBVU010000321.1:0-2276 GCF_046289365.1 Caldimonas sp.
CTGATCGCGGTGGCCGGCGCCAAGATCTGGGTCGACAACAAGGTCGATTTCTCCGACAACACCAACCTGATCGTGGCCGCCATCACTTTGGTGCTGGGCACGGGCGACTTCACGCTGAAGTTCGGCGACTTCGCGCTGGGCGGCATCGGCACGGCCACCTTCGGCGCGATCGCGCTGTACGCGCTGCTGAAGAAGCGGGGCTGATCAGGTGCCGAACTCGTCGCCCAGCTCGCGCGCGCGCTGCTGGGCGGCCTTGAGCGCCCGCACGAAAGCGGGCCCCACGCCGTCGGCTTGCAGCGATTGCAAGGCGGCGTATGTGGTGCCTCCTTTGGAAGTGACGCGCTCGCGCAGCACCGAGGGCGGGTCGTCCGAGCGGCGGGCCAGCTCGGCCGCTCCGGCGAAGGTGGCCAGCGCGAGCTGCCGGCCCTGCTCGGCGCTCAGGCCCATCTCCTGGGCGGCGGCCATCATCGCCTCGACGAAGTAGAACACATAGGCAGGGCCGGAGCCCGACAACGCCGTCACGGCGTCCAAGTCGGCTTCCTGCGCCACCCACAGCGTGGCGCCGGTGGGGGCCAGGAGCTGCTCGATGCGGCGGCGTTCGTCGCCGCTCACCTCGGGCCGCGCGTACAGGCCCGAGATGCCCTGGCCGATCAGGGCCGGGGTGTTGGGCATGGCCCGCACGACGCGCACGCTGCCGGTGGCACGCACCAGGGCCTCGGTGCGGATGCCGGCCATCACGCTCAGATGCAGGGCCTGGCCGACGTGGGCGGCGCAGGGGGCTGCCGCCTCCTTGAAGAGCTGGGGCTTGACCGCCCACACGACCGTGTCGGCCTGCGCCAGTGCCGCGCCGGCGGCGGCCAGTGCCGACAAGCCCAGTTCGTGGCGCAGGCGTTCGCGTTGCTCGGCCCAGGGTTCGACGACGAGCAACTGCTCGCGGGGGTGCCCGGCCCGGATCAGGCCGCCGAGGATGGCCTGGGCCATGTTGCCCCCGCCGATGAAGGCCAGGGTGGAGGTGGTGCTCATGGAAGATGCCGTCTCAGGAGGCTGGGAACAGGGTGGTGGCGAACAGCGCCAGGCTGCGCGCCAGCGCCAGCGCGGCCGAGGGGGGATGATAGGTCCCGCGGGCCCAGCAGTTGAAGCCATGGCCGGCACCGGGGTAGACCTGCACCTGCGCACGCGAGGGCGCCAGCGCCTGGCGCACGCGCTCCACCGCCTCGGATGGGATGTGGGTGTCGGTTTCACCGTAGTGCAGCAGCATCGGGCAGCGCACGCGAGCGGCCAGGTCGAGGCGGTCCTGGATGCCGCCGCCGTAGTAGGACACGGCCGCGTCCACGTCGGTCGAGGCCGCCGCAAGATAGGCCAGCCGCCCGCCCATGCAATAGCCCAACACCCCCACGCCGCCGGTGATTTCGGGGCGCTTTCGCAGGGCTTGCACGGCCGCAACGGCGTCTTGGGCGAGTGATGCGGGGTCGGTGCTGGCCAGCAAGGCGCGCGCGCGTTGCAGATCGGCCCCTTCGTAGTCCAGCTCGACACGCGGGGCCTGGCGCCAGAAGACGTCCGGCGCCAGCACCACGTAGCCGGCCAGCGCGTACTGCTCGGCCACGGCGCGGATGTGCGCATTGACACCGAAGATCTCCTGGAACAGCACCAGCCCCGGACCGCGGCCGGCCGGCGGCAAGGCGAGGTAGGCGGCCTGGGGCCCGTCGGGCTGGGGCAGCTCGATCCAGCGGGTGTGCACGGCGCAGGCCATGGGTGGGCTCCTCAGGGACTTGCTGTCGGTATGGATTGCCAGTATGGACCGAAATCCATAGGATGATTGTCGCCGGATATCGGTGAATCTAGAGAATCATCCAACATGAAATGCGAGACCGAGGTCCCGCGCAGCCTGGACAAGATCGACCGCAAGATCCTGCGCATCCTGCAGGAGGACGGACGTATCGCCAACCTCAAGCTCGCCGAGGCGGTGCATCTGTCGCCCACGGCGGTGCTCGAGCGGGTCAAGCGCCTGACACGTGACGGCTACATCCTGGGCTACGAGGCGCGGCTCAACCCGCACCTGCTGGGCGCGGGCATGATGGTCTTCGTCGAGGTGGTGCTCGACCGCACCACGCCCGATGTCATGAACGCCTTCAAAGCGGCGGTGCAGACCCGGCCCGAGATCCTCGAATGCCATCTCGTGGCCGGCGGCTTCGACTATCTCATCAAGACCCGTGTGGCCGACATGCAGGCTTACCGTGAGCTGATCGGCACGGTGGTGTGGTCGCTGCCGGGCGTGC
>NZ_JBKBVU010000322.1:0-2263 GCF_046289365.1 Caldimonas sp.
ACAAGCCCGCTTCCACCACCGAGGCCGGCCTGGGCTGGCGGGCCGCGCTGGCCCGCTGAGCGCTCAGCACCCCCTCTCTTCATCGACCAAGGAGCACGACATGACTTCCCACCCCCTGCGCATCGGCTTCATCGGCCTGGGCATCATGGGCACGCCCATGGCCGGCCACCTCATCAAGGCCGGACACCAGCTCTTCGTCTACACCCGCGGCAAGGTGCCAGCCGAAATCGCCGCGAGCTCGGCCACCCAGTGCCTGAATGCGCGCGGTGTGGCCGAGCGCGCCGACATCATCATCACGATGGTGCCCGACACCCCCGACGTGGCCGACGTTCTCTTTGCCGAGCAGGGCGTGGCCATGGGCCTGAGCCCGGGCAAGATCGTCGTGGACATGTCCTCGATCTCGCCGGTGGAGACCAAGGACTTCGCCCGCCGCATCGAGGCCCTGGGCTGCGAGTACCTCGACGCGCCGGTCTCCGGCGGCGACGTGGGGGCGCGCAATGCCACGCTGTCCATCATGGTGGGCGGCAAGCCCGAGGTCTTCGAGCGCGTGCGGCCGGTGTTCGAGCTGCTGGGCAAGAACATCACGCTCGTGGGCGGGCATGGCGACGGTCAGACCTGCAAGGTGGCCAACCAGATCGTGGTGGCGCTCACCCTCCATGCCGTGGCTGAAGGCCTGCTGTTCGCGGCGCGCGCCGGCGCCGACCCGGCCAAGGTGCGACAGGCCCTGATGGGCGGGCTGGCCACCTCGCGCATCCTGGAAGTGCATGGCGAGCGCATGATCAAGCGCAGCTTCGCCCCGGGCTTTCGCATCGCGCTGCACCAGAAGGACCTCAACCTCGCGCTGAGCGCCGCCAAGTCGCTGGGCCTGGCCCTGCCGGCCACCGCTGCGGCTCAGCAGCTCTTCAGCGCCTGCGTGGCCCACGGCGGTGCGGGCTGGGACCACTCGGGCCTGGTGCGCGCGCTGGAGCAGCTCAACCACTTCGAGATCGGCGCCCAGGCCGGCTGACACATGCCATTCGACGAGGCCCCGATGTCCCCTGCCCCGCCCCATCCGCTGCTGCGGCGCCTGTTCGACGCCGCCGTCGCCTCGGCCCAGCCTGCGCTGTGCGTGCCGCCCCACCTGCCCTCACCCGCTTCGCTCGGGCGCGGTCGCCTGATCGTCGTAGGGGCCGGCAAAGCCTCGGCCGCGATGGCCCAGGCCGTCGAGCGCCACTGGGCCGGCGCGGTGTCGGGCCTGGTCGTCACGCGCTATGGCCACGCCGTGCCCTGCGAGCACATCGAGATCGTCGAAGCCGCCCACCCGGTGCCCGACGCTGCGGGCCTGGCGGCTGCGCAGCGCATCCTGCGTATCGTGGAGGGCCTGAGCGAGCACGACCTCGTGCTGTGCCTGATCTCCGGCGGCGGCTCGGCCCTGCTGCCCCTGCCGCTGCCGGGCCTGACGCTGGCCGACGAGCAGGCCGTGAACCGCGCGCTGCTGGCCAGCGGCGCCAGCATCGGCGAGATGAACTGTGTGCGCCGGCATCTGTCGGCCCTCAAGGGCGGACGGCTCGCCGCCGCCTGCCACCCCGCCCGGGTGCTCAGCCTCGTCCTGTCGGACGTGCCGGGCGACCATCCCATCGACATCGCTTCGGGCCCCACCGTGGCCGACCCGACCACCTGCGAGGACGCCCTGGCCGTCGTGCGGCGCCATCGCATCGAGCTGCCGCCGGCCGTGCGCGAGGTGCTGGAAAGCGGCGCCGGCGAATCGATCAAGCCCGACGACCCGCGCCTGGCGCGTGCGCAGACCCGGCTCGTGGCCACCCCCCAGCAGGCCCTCGAAGCCGCTGCCGCCGTGGCCCGGCAGGCCGGTTATGCGGTGCACATCCTGGGCGATGCCCTGGAGGGTGAAGCCCGTGATGTCGGCAAGGTGCTGGGCGGCATCGCGCGGCAGGTGGCCGAGCGCGGCCAGCCCTTCAGTGCACCGTGCGTGCTGCTGTCCGGCGGCGAGACCACCGTGACGGTGCGCGGCGACGGCCGCGGCGGCCGCAACGTCGAATGCCTGCTGTCGCTGGCCCTGGCCGTGCAGGGCCATCCGCGCATCCACGCGCTGATGGCCGACACCGACGGCGTGGACGGCCAGGAGGAGATCGCCGGCGCGACCATTGGACCGGACACGCTGGCGCGCGCCTGGGCCGCCGGGCTGCGGCCCGCCGACCACCTGGCCCGCAACGACGGGCACGGCTTCTTCGAGGCCCTGGGCGACGAGATCCGCACCGGCCCCACG